>NZ_JAPDCM010000009.1:111969-230249 GCF_027706125.1 Aeromonas sp. Y318-1 | reverse complement strand
GCGCCCGTAGCTCAGCTGGATAGAGTACCTGGCTACGAACCAGGTGGTCAGAGGTTCGAATCCTCTCGGGCGCACCATATAGAAGACAGCCTCGACCTCGGTCGGGGCTGTTTTTTTATATGGCCATTTCACCGGAAGGGCTGACACGGCTCAGCTCGCGGTATCCTCCCGTTTGGCTCGAAAACCTTCATCCGTCTTGCCCTCAGGCCAGCAACCGCGTGACGAAGGCTTCTATGCCCGCATGACGCGCTACCCTGTCGCGCCCCCTTGCCATCTTCTCCCCCTCATGCTCGCGCTATCGCGTCGTATGGCTGTCTCCCTGCCTGAGGCAACCCTTTATCCTCCTTTGTGATTACGGTTCCCAGATGGGCGCAGGGGCGATTTGCGGGCAATAAAAAAGGATGCCGCAGCATCCTTTTTCATCCCCGTGGTGCGGAGTCAGCTTTTCAGCCACTTGCGAATGCGGTTGGCATCGCCGACCGGGGTGCGTTTGCCCACCGAGTTGAGCAGCACGATGGCCAGCTCGCGGTTGTCCGGCTTGGCACGCATCAGCAGGCAACGGCCGGCCTCGTCGGTAAAGCCGGTCTTGGAGAGGCGCACATCCCAGTCCGGGTTCTTCACCAGCGGGTTGGTGTTGTTGAACATCAGGCTGTAGGCGGGGGTGCGAAAGCGCATGTCCTTGCTGGTGTCCTGGGTGAACTCGCGGATCAACGGCTGGCGATAGGCTGCGGCGATGAGCTTGGCCAGATCCTGGGCGGTGGAGACGTTGCGAGTCGACAGGCCGGTGGAGTCATAGAAGCGGCTGTTGCGCATGCCCAGCTGTTTGGCCTTGTTGTTCATGGCCCGCACGAAGGCAGGGCGCCCCCCCGGATAGTGACGGGCCAGCGCCGAGGCCATGCGGTTCTCCGACGACATCAGTGCCAGGTGAAGGGCATCGCGGCGCGATACCTGGGTGCCCATGCGTACCCGCGAATAGGTGTGCTTGATGGCGTCTCTGTCGTTCTGATCGATGGTCAGGGTCTGGCCGAGATCCTGACGGGCATCCAGCACCACCAGTGCCGTCATCAGCTTGGTGATCGAGGCGATGGGGCGCACCCGGGTGGCATTCTTCTGGTACAGGGTCTTGCCCGTACCGACATCCATCACCAGCGCGCTGCTCGATTGCAGCTGCAGTTTGGCCGGGTTGGGGGCAGCCAATGCTGCTGGCAATCCCAGCAGTCCAACCAATGCATAAACCAGCGCCATAGCGCTAACCCGACACCGCATACTACCGACTCCATTCACGTCGAAAAAAAAGGCGCTAGATTCACTCATTTTTACCCTCGCTTGACAAGAGTGCCAGCGGGTAAATCGCCATTATTTAGCTAAAAAAAGGGCCATCTTGCGATGGCCCCGTGTATTTGTCTCAATCCCGTGGCGCACTGGCTTTGCGTTTGCTCAGCCAGCGCCAGATCAGCGCAATGAGACCGCCGACCAGCAGCACGATCGGCAGGCAGAGAATGATGCTGAGGAACTGGGACTGATACTCGGACGCCAGCTTGGTGTGGCTCAGGAAGTAGCCAAAGCCGACCAGCGGGCAGATCCACATGATGGAGCTGACCAGATTGACGATGAGAAAGCGCCCCTGCGGCAGCTCGGTCGCGCCGACGATATAGGGGTAGGCGGTGCGCACGAAGGCGATGTAGCGGGCGGTGATCAGGGTCACGATGCCGTATTTGTCGAGCAGGTAGTACACCTTCTGCTGGTGCTTCTCTTCCACATGGGACAGCAGCCGGTGGTAGAGCTGGGTGTGGCCCAGGAAACGCCCCTGCATGTAGCCGAGCCAGGTGCCGACGAAGGTGGCCAGGATCAGCAGCGGGATCACCCCAAGGGAGAGCACGTCCTGATAGATGAGCACGCCGGTCAGGATCAACAGGCTGTCGCCGGGCAGAAAGGCGGTGGGGATGAAGCCATTCTCCAGCACCAGAAACGTCAATAACACGCCGCAGACCATGAAGGCCATCTTGGGATCGGATAGCGTCACCAGATCCTGATGCATAAAGGCGTGAGCCAGTTGGTAAAACTGCTCCATAGTTGCAAACTCCGCAGGTTAGCTGGGTTGATCAAGCAAGGGCATGGCCAGCACCTTGTCGATGCGCAAACCATCCATGTCAACAATTTCCAGTTGCCACTGTTCCAGCGTGACCAGATCTCCGGTCTGGGGAACGCGGCCAAGGAGCAGCATGATAAGCCCTCCGAGGGTGTGATAGTGATGTTTTTCTTCTTCCGGTAGCCGAACCAGTCCCAGACAATCCTTCAGCTCAGGCAGCGGAATGAGGCCGTCGAGCAGCCAGCTGCCGTCGGTGCGCTGGAATGCCCAGTTGTCGTCGCCGTCCTCCTGCTGGAAGTCGCCGGCCAGGGTCTCCAGCAGATCCTGCTGGGTGACCAGCCCCTGCAGCTCGCCATATTCGTCCACCACCAGCACCATGTGCTCGGAGTGGGTACGGAAGTGGTTGAGCAGCTCGAGGCCGTTGAGGGTCTCCGGCAGCAGGCTGCCATCCTGGGTCAGCGCCGCCAGATCGATGGGCTCTCCCTTGATGTAGGCGTGCAGCACCTTGCTGACGTTGATGATGCCCACCAGTTCCGACAGGCTGCCGTCACAGACCGGGAAGAAGCTGTGGCGATACTCCACCAGTCGCTGCAGGTTCACCTCCAGCGGCAGGGCGAGGTCGAGATAGCGAATGTCGCTGCGCGGCACCATCAGTGACGAGAGGCTGCGCTCGTCGAGGCGGAACACATTGCGCAGCATGGTGTGCTCATGATCCTCGATGATCCCGGCCTCGGAGCCCTCCACCAGCATGGCGTGGATCTCCTCCTGGGTCACGTTGGCGCCACCGTCCTGGCTGACGCGCAGGATGCGCAGACTGGCCTTGGTGGAAGCCGACAGCAGCCAGACGAAGGGGCGGGTAAGGGCAGCCAGCCACATCATGGGGCGGGCCACCAGGCAGGCGATGCGTTCGGCGCTGAGCTGGCCGAGCCGCTTGGGCACCAGCTCGCCGATGACGATGGAGAGATAGGTGACCACCACGATGACCAATACAGTGGCGAGCAGGCTGCTGCTCTTGGGAGCCATGCCCCACTCCTGCAGCCAGAGTGCCAGTGGCTGGGCCAGCAGAGATTCGCCGTAGATACCGTTGAGCAGACCGATACTGGTGATGCCGATCTGCACCGCGGAGAGAAAATGGGTCGGATCTTCACTCAGTTTGAGGGCGATGGCGGCAGAGCGGCTCCCTTCGCTGACCATCTTGCTGAGGCGGGCCTTGCGCGCGGTGACGATGGCGATTTCCGACATGGCGAAGACGCCATTAAGCAAAATCAATCCAAACAGGATCAATATTTCCATACTGCAACAGCACTCCGAGTAGAAAAGATCGCTGGCAGTGTAATGAATTTGGGGGCGATGCGCTTGTGAAAGCGGGTGATTTGGCTCGCTAATTTTGCATGAAGAAGCGCAAAAAGCGCGGGGTGGCGGCGGGCGGGCAATAAAAAGCCCCCTGTAGGAGGGGGCTTCTACCAAGTCAAATCCGGCTTACAGCGCGGCGATCTCGGCCTGCTGGGCTTCCAGCTTGGTCAGCTGGAGACGGTAATCTTCCAGCTTCTCGCGCTCCTTGATGATGACCGCTTCCGGCGCCTTGGCGACGAAGGCTTCGTTGCCGAGTTTGCCTTCGATGCGGCCGCACTCGCCCACCAGACGAGCAACCTCTTTGGCCAGACGGGCCAGTTCCGCATCCTTGTCGATGAGACCGGCCATCGGGATCATCAGCTCGGTGGCACCGATCAATTTTTTGACCGACAGCGGGGCGGTTTCACCGTCCGCCAGTACGCGGATGGACTCCAGACGGGCCAGCGACTTGAGGAAGGCCTCGTTGTCGGCCGCGCGCTGGGCATCCTTGGCATCGCACTGGAGCAGCACGTTGAGCGGCACGCTCGGCGCCACGTTCATCTCGGCGCGGATGTTGCGGATGCTGACGATGAACTCCTTCACCCACTCCTGATCCGCCATCGCGGCTTCGTCCACCTTGGCGGCGTCGAATTCCGGGAAGGCCTGAATCATGATGGTGTCGGCGTGTACGCCAGCCAGCGGGGCGACCGATTTCCAGATGGTCTCGGTGATGAACGGGATGATCGGGTGGGCCAGGCGCAGCAGGGTCTCGAGGACGCTGACGAGGGTGTGGCGGGCAGCGCGCTGCTCGGCCTCGGAGCCCTTGGTCAGTACCGGCTTGGTCAGCTCCAGATACCAGTCACAGAACTGGTTCCAGATAAATTCGTACAACACGCCGGCCGCGATGTCGAAGCGGTAGGTATCGAGGGCGGTACGGAAGTCACGGATGGCCACTTGCAGCTGGGACTGGATCCAGCGATCCGCCAGGCTGAACTGCATCTCGCCACCGGCAAAGCCGCAATCCTGGTCTTCGGTGTTCATCAGCACGTAGCGGGAGGCGTTCCACAGCTTGTTGCAGAAGTTGTTGTAGCCATCCAGGCGCTTCATGTCCCAGTTGATGTCACGCCCGGTAGAGGCCAGCGCCGCCAGGGTGAAGCGCAGGGCGTCGGTACCGTGGGCCTCGATCCCTTCCGGGAACTGTTTGGCGGTACGCTTGCCGATCTTCTCGGCCATCTGCGGCTGCATCATGTTGCCGGTGCGCTTCTCCAGCAGATCTTCCAGCGAGATGCCGTCGATCATGTCGAGCGGATCCAGCACGTTGCCCTTGGACTTGGACATCTTCTGGCCTTCTTCGTCACGGATCAGGCCGGTGATGTAGACGGTCTTGAACGGGACTTGCGGCTGGCCGTTTTCATCCTTGATGAAGTGCATGGTCATCATGATCATCCGGGCAATCCAGAAGAAGATGATGTCGAAGCCGCTCATCAGCACGTCGGTCGGGTGGAAGGTCTTGAGCGCCTCGGTATTGTTCGGCCAGCCCAGGGTGGAGAAGGTCCACAGGGCGGAGCTGAACCAGGTGTCGAGCACGTCTTCGTCCTGACGCAGCACGGTCACGGACGGGATGCTGTGCTTGGCGCGCACTTCATCTTCGTTGCGGCCCACGTAGACGTTGCCGGCATCGTCATACCAGGCCGGGATGCGGTGACCCCACCACAGCTGACGGGAGACGCACCAGTCCTGAATGTCGCGCATCCAGGAGAAGTACATGTTTTCGTACTGCTTGGGCACGAACTGGATGCGGCCATCTTCCACCGCCTCGATGGCGGTCTTGGCCATCGGCGCCACGCGCACGTACCACTGGTCGGTCAGCATCGGCTCGATGGGCACGCCGCCGCGATCGCCGTAAGGCTGCTGCAGCACGTGATCCTTGATCTCGGCCAAGAGGCCCAGCTCGTCCAGCTTGGCGACGATGGCCTTGCGAGCCGCGAAGCGCTCCATCCCGGCGAACTCGGTCGGCAGGGCGGCGTCATAGGCTGTGCTGGGGTTGCCGTTGCTGTCGACCACTTCGGCCTCGGCACGCACGTGGGCGTCCAGGGTGAAGATGTTGATCATCGGCAGGTTGTGGCGCTTGCCCACTTCGTTGTCGTTGAAGTCGTGGGCCGGGGTGATCTTCACGCAGCCGGTGCCCTTCTCCATGTCGGCGTGCTCGTCGGCGACGATGGGGATCAGACGATTCACCAGCGGCAGCAGAATGTGCTGACCGATCAGCGCCTTGTAGCGCGGGTCTTCCGGGTTTACCGCAACGGCGGTATCACCCAGCATGGTTTCCGGGCGGGTGGTGGCGACGATCAGGTGATCCTGGCCTTCGGCAGTCTTGGCGCCGTTGGCCAGCGGGTAGCGCAGGTGCCACATGTGGCCCTTGATCTCGCGGTTTTCCACTTCCAGATCGGAGATGGCGGTGTTGAGCTTGGGATCCCAGTTCACCAGACGCTTGCCACGGTACATCAGGCCATCTTCGTAGAGACGGACGAACACTTCCTGCACGGCGCTCGAGAGGCCTTCATCCATGGTGAAGCGCTCGCGCTCCCAATCCACGGAGTCACCCAGACGGCGCATCTGGCGGGTGATGGTACCGCCGGACTCTTCCTTCCACTGCCAGATCTTGTCGATGAAGGCTTCCCGGCCGTAATCGTGGCGAGTCTTGCCCTCTTCTGCGGCGATCTTGCGCTCAACCACCATCTGGGTGGCGATACCGGCGTGGTCGGTACCCGCCTGCCACAGGGTGTTCTTGCCCTGCATGCGGTTGTAGCGGATCAGGGTATCCATCAGGGTTTGCTGGAAGGCGTGACCCATGTGCAGGCTGCCGGTGACGTTCGGCGGCGGGATCATGATGCAGAAGGAGTCTTTGCTGGTGTCGCCGTGGGGCTTGAAGTAACCCTGGGCTTCCCAGTGCTGATAGAGCGCCTGTTCGATGGCGTTGTGATTAAAAGTCTTTTCCATGGTCTCGCCGTATTCTGGATGGATGGATTCTGGTGTTGATTCGTCGTGGATCGAGGGTGGCACAGTCAGGGCTGCGCCGGATCCGGTGCGGCAAGGACGGGCTGATCCCTCATCTCGAGGGCATGGCCTGCCTGGCGATAGTGCTTGTAGCGCTCGCGGGCTTGCTGCTTTTGCGTTTCGTCAGTGGGGACAAAATCTACCACTTGAGCGAAGTGTCCTGCAAACAAAGGTGTCTGTTTGGCCAGATTGATGAGGCGGGCGTAGCGCCGTCGTGGCGGCTGGTGACCGATCTCCACCGGTGCCTGGCCGCTCTCACCCTGCAACTGGTGCGGCACGAAGCGCTCCGGCGGCAGCTGCCACAACAGCTCGTCGAGGCGCAGGGCCTGAGCCTCATCGTCGCAGAACAGATAGAGGTGGCCCGCCCCCCACGACTCGGCCGCAAGGCTGCAGGCGAGTCGCTCGACGGCAGAGGCCTGCGCGTCATCCTGTTCGCTCATCAGGTAAAAGGTCACTTGGCTCATCAGGTTGATCCCGTTTGCGGTGACGGATAATTGACCGCCGGTAAGGACGGGCAGGGGGTATTCCTGCCAACCCTCAATGAAACAAGGAAGAGGCGGGCCTCTTCCTTGTGGTGCAGGGCAACTTCCGCTCGCCCGATGGCATCGCCGGGCGAGGTGCGGAAATTACTCCTTCTCTTCGATGTCCACCCCGGACCGGTTCAGCAGGAACTGGGTCAGCAGGGGCACCGGACGCCCGGTGGAGCCTTTCTCCTTGCCACTCTTCCAGGCAGTCCCGGCGATATCCAGGTGGGCCCAGTTGTACTTCTTGGTGAAGCGTGACAGGAAGGCGGCGGCGGTGATGGTACCGGCCGGACGACCACCTATGTTGGCCATGTCGGCAAACGGACTCTCCAGCTGTTCCTGATACTCGTCGAACAGCGGCAGACGCCAGGCGCGATCACCCGCCTGCTCGGAGGCGTTGAGCAGCTCGTGGGCCAGCGGGTTGTGATTGGCCAAGAGGCCCGTGGTGTGGTGACCCAGGGCGATGATGCAGGCACCGGTCAGGGTGGCCACGTCGATCACGGTTTCCGGATCAAAGCGATCCACGTAGGTCAGCGCATCGCACAGCACCAGGCGGCCTTCCGCATCCGTGTTCAGCACTTCGATGGTCTGGCCGGACATGGAGGTGAGGATGTCGCCCGGACGATAGGCGTTGCCACCCGGCATGTTCTCGCAGCCTGCCAGCACGCCGATGACGTTGATGGGCAGCTGCAGCTGGGCCAGGGCGTGCATGGTACCGAGCACGGAGGCGGCGCCACCCATGTCGTACTTCATCTCGTCCATGCCGTCGGCCGGCTTGATGGAGATGCCGCCGGAGTCGAAGGTCAGTCCCTTGCCGACCAGCACGATGGGCTTGGCATCCGGATGACCCTTGTACTCGATGATGGCCATCATTGCTTCGTTGTCGGAGCCACGGGCCACCGCCAGGTAGGAGTTCATGCCGAGCTCGGCCATCTCCTGCTCGCCGATCACCTTGGTGGTGATGTTGTCGAACGCATCGGCCAGACGACGGGCCTGGGAGGCGAGATAGGCCGGATTGCAGACATTGGGCGGCATGTTGGCCACGTCGCGACAGACGCGCACCCCTTTCGCCACGGCCAGGCCGTGGGCGATGGCTTTTTCACCAATGGTCAGTTCCCGACGCGTCGGCACGTTGAATACCAGCTTGCGCAGCGGACGGCGCGGCTCGGCCTTGTTGGTCTTGAACTGGTCGAAACTGTAGAGGCCCGCCTTGGTGGTTTCCACTGCCTGGCGCACCTTCCAATAGGTATCCCGTCCCTTGACGTGCAGCTCGGTCAGGAAGCAGACCGCTTCCATGGAGCCGGTTTCGTTGAGGGTGGTGATGGTCTTGTTGATGATCTGCTTGTACTGGCGTTCGTCGAGTTCCCGCTCCTTGCCGCAACCGACCAGCAGCACGCGCTCGCTGAGCACGCCCGGTACTTGATGCAGCAACAGCATCTGGCCTGGTTTCCCTTCCAGGTCGCCACGGCGCAGCAGCGAGCTGATGTAGCCATCGCTGATCTTGTCCAGCTGTTCGGCAACCGGAGAGAGGCGACGCGGCTCGAATACGCCGACCACGACGCAGGCACTGCGTTGCTTCTCAGGACTGCCACTCTTTACACTGAACTCCATGGAATCTCCTACATCCTAAAGACAAAAGGCACCTTTTATTGAATAATGCGGTGCTTGTTGGGGTATCAGAGGCGGAGCGAACAGGCACTGGCTCCGCAGTTCAAACTGGTAAAAATCCAATATACGGCCCTATTTTTCAGGCATTCGACTAAAAACACAAGTTTACTTGGGAATGACTGTGATCGTTTTCCGATATTTGTTCAGGGAAACCCTGAAAACCCAGCTGGCGGTATTATTCGTGCTGCTGCTCATCTTCGTCAGCCAGCAATTCATCCAGATCATCGGCGATGCCGCCGATGGTGAGGTGCCGACGCGCCTGGTCTCCACCCTGCTGCTGCTCAACCTGCCCAACATGGCCCTGTTGATGCTGCCCATCAGCCTGTTTTTGGCCATCTTGTTCGCTCACGGGCGCCTCTACGCCGAAAGCGAGATGACGGTGATGCATGCGGTGGGCTTCAGCCACCGTTTCGTGATGCGCAGCGCCATGGTGCTGGCCTTGCTGACGGCGGCCGTCGCCGCCTTCAATACCGGCTGGGTGGCCCCGCAGGCCAAGGAGCGCGAGTACCAGGTGATCGACGAGTTCAAGGCCGATCCGGGGATCTCCTTCCTGCAGGCCGGCCGCTTCATGGAGCTCGACAAGGGCCGGCTGGTCGCCTACATCCAGGATCTCAACGACAAGGGCTCCAAACTGCAGAAAATCTTCGTGTTGCAGCGCTCGCAGGACGGCAAGCCGCCGTCGGTGGTGGTGGCGACCGAAGGGGTGGTCACGGTCGACAGCAATGGTCTGCAGTGGCTGACCCTGAAGGATGGCTCCCGCTACGAGGGGCACTTCAATACCCGCCAGTTCCAGATCTCCGAATTCGACGAGTACAGCCTGGTGATCCGCCAGCAGGAGATGGAGCGCTCCAACCGCAAGGCGGCGGCCAAGCCGACCATGGAGCTGCTGGGTACGCAGGACAACCAGCTGATGGCCGAACTGCAGTGGCGTCTGTCGCTGCCGCTCTCCATTCTGGTGCTGACCTTCCTGGTGGTACCGCTGGCGCGGGTCAACCCCCGTCAGGGCCGCTATGCCAAGCTGTTGCCGGCCATCCTGCTCTACCTCTCCTACTTCCTGCTGCTCAGTGCCGCCCGTTCTGCCATCGACAGCGGCCGGCTGCCGCACTGGCCCGGCATGTTCCTGGTGCCGCTGGTCTATCTGTTGCTGATCGGGTTGCCGCTCAACCTGCAGGGCACCAGCTGGTGGAACGGGGTCAAGACCCTCTATTTCAAGAGAAAATCGGCATGATGTTGCCATCTGGGAGTCTCTACTGATGTTTGGCATTCTCGATAGACATGGCGACCGGGTCATTTTGATGTCGCCCCCGCTCCATACGTCTGTATTTGAGGAAAAAATCAGCATGATGCTGCAACAGGGGGGTCTCTGCTGATGTTTGGCATTCTCGATAGATATATCGGCCGGGTTATTTTCATGTCGGTCCTGCTGTGCGAACTGACCCTGGTCGGGCTGGCGGCGCTCATCAAGTACGTGGAGCAACTGAAGTCGGTGGGCGAAGGCAACTACGACATGCTCAGCGCCCTCTACTATGTGCTGCTCTCCATGCCGAAAGAGGCGGTGCTCTTCTTCCCGCTGGCGGCCCTGCTGGGCGGTCTCATCGGTCTGGGCCAGCTGGCGACCAGCTCCGAGCTGGTGGTGATGCAGGCGGCGGGCCGCTCCAAGATCAGTATCGTGATGGCGGCGCTCAAGACCGCCATCCCGCTGATGATCCTGGTGGGGCTGATGGGAGAGTACGTGGCACCCATCGCCAAGCGGATGGCGGACGACATCAAGGCGGGTGCCCTGTCTGAGGGTCGGCTGACCGTGTCGGCTTACGGGGTGTGGGCCCGCGATGGCAACAACTTCGTCAATATCAACGGGGTGCGCAACGATGGCGCGCTGACCGGCATCACCCTTTACCGTTTCACCCCAGAGCGCAAGCTGATCGATATCCTGCAGGCGCAGGAGGGGGTGTTCGAGCAGCATCACTGGCTGCTCAAGCAGGTACAGGTGACCCGCTTCGATGACCCCAGGCAGATCATGAGCGAGACCCAGCCCCAGATGGAGTGGAGCTCAGAGCTCACACCCAAACAGTTGGGGGTGGTGAGCATCGATCCTGAAAACCTACCGGTGGCGGGACTGCTGGATTACATCGGCTATCTGGATGCCAACAAGCAGGATGCCGGGCGCTACAAGCTGGAGATGTGGCGCAAGCTGCTGTCACCGCTCTCGGTGGTGGCCATGATCCTGCTGGCCTCCTCCTTCATCTTCGGCCCGCTGCGCTCGGTCAGCATGGGGGCGCGGATGCTGATGGGGATCATGACCGGCTTCGCCGTCTACGTCAGCGATCGGGTGTTTGGCCCCATCAGCCTGGTGTATGCGGTACCGCCGATCCTGGCAGCCATCGCACCGAGCCTGCTGTTTGGCGGTATCTCCTTCTATATTCTGAGCCGCAAGCAGTAGCGGCCTGAAGGGCTGCTGACAAAAAGCGGCCATCGCTCCTGCTGCACTGCTGTTTGGTGGCATCTACGTCTATATCCTGAGTCGCAAGCAATAAGCGTGTCGGCCAGCAAAAAGGGCACCCTCAGGGTGCCCTTTTTCGTTGCTGCCACAGGATCAGCGATTGAGCTGTTCCAGGTTTTCCTGTTTGCCAAGCACCACCACTTCGCATTCGGACCAGATGTCCTGAAACGCGCGGGGTGACTTGTGGTTGAACAGGCAGAGCAGGTTGCCGAGGCCGAAGGCCGCCGTGGCCAGCCGGATCAGGGCCTGGGTGATGCGAATGTTGCTGCCGTCGGTATTCTGGATGCGCAGACGCCAGGCCCGCATGCCGATGGTCTGGCCGGCGCGGGTCCAGAACCAGGTGTAGAAACCGCAGATGATGAAGGCGAGCCAGGCGCTGTAGATGGGGCTGGTCAGCAGCCAGGCGGCGTCCTTGCCTTCGGGCACGGTCGCCATGCCGGTTGCCAGCAGCAAGTGTGCCACCCCCATCCCGATAAAGCCGGCGATGATCAGCAATGAGATGACCACCAGATAGTCATAGAGCAGGGCGCCGAGCCGGCGCAGCAGGCCGGCGGAAGGGTAGCGCGCAGTCGCGGGAGGGGTCGGTGTCGGTTGGACGGATTTACGCTTGGCCATCGTTTTTATTCCATTAATATGATGCGGGCATTCTATGTAACTGACCCAGCATCGGCAAGGCGTTGAATAAATGAGCAAACAACTGTGAGAGCAAGAAAAACACCTTGCATGCCCAAGCGCCATTCGTATAATCCCTCGCAGTTGCCCGGGTGGCGAAATCGGTAGACGCAGCGGATTCAAAATCCGCCGTAGCAATACGTGTCGGTTCGAGTCCGACCCCGGGCACCATTTAGAATTCAATGACTTAAGGCCACCAAAGCGGGTGGCCTTAAGTTTTTCCGCCGTCTAGTGGCGGCAAAGTGGCGGCAGAGAAATTTGATGATCGAGAAAGGCGGCAGAGCGTTGGCTCTGTCGCCTTTTGTTTTTGCTGCTGTTACTCGGTCACTTCTGGCAGGTCGTCGATGGCTACTTCGAGGCTGATGTTGTTGGTGTAGCCGCTGTTGGTCAGGCTGTGCACGACCCGGGTCAGTACCCAGCCTGCCTCGTCGATCTGCGGCTTGAATCCCCTGACGGTGGTGGGTTGTTCCGGGTAGAGCTCGGGGCGGCCGGTGGCCAAGGTGATCTCGAACTCGGCGACGCCACGCTGCAGGCGCTCCCACTCGGCGCGGGCGGCGCGCAGGGCGTTGGTCTGGTTGGCGTAGATATGGCGCAGCACCTTGACGTTCTCGCTGTCGCCGATCAGCAGTTCGCGGCCCTCCTTGTCGACGGTGGTGTCGTTGGGCAGTGCCTGCTCCTGCTTTGGCTTGGTCTTGCGTTTGCGTTTGAGGGTTGAGCCTTTGGTGGTGGCCTTCTTCGGGTCGTGCCAGTTGGCTGACACGCCGGTGTAAGCGTCACGGTCAGCCACGGCGAAGCGGTGCTGATCGCCGTCCTGGCGGGTGATGGTGACGGAGGGAAGCGGTTTGCCGCTGGCGGTGAGTCCTTTTCCCTGGCCGATAAAGAGCAGGCGACCCGATTTGATGGTGCTCAGGGCACCACATTGGCCGGCCAGGCGGGTGAGGAAGGCGGGATCGCTTTCGTTCTGTTGGTCGATGTGGTCGATCTGCATGCCCTTGAAGCGCTCGGCGCAGGCGGGGGTGAGGCCGTGGCGCTTGGCGATGGCATCGACAATGCTGCCGACGGTCTGCTGGTGATAGCTGGTCTGGCGCAGCTTGTTGAGGTCGCCGCGCAGGTCAGCTGACTTGCCCCGGATCGTGAGCTTGTCCGGGGTGCCTGAGTGCTCCACCTCGTCGATGGTGAATTCCCCTTTATCAACCAGCGGTTGCCCCTGCCAGCCGATCAGGGCGCGCATTCTTGCGCCCCGGCGCGGCATGGCCAGCTGACCGTCGCTGTCGTCCAGTTCGATGTCGATGGTGTCGGCGTCAAAGCCGCGATTGTCGGTGATGGTCATGCTACCGAGGCGAGGACGGATCGTTGCGGATACATCCTTGCCGTCGATCAGCAGCTGGTAAGCCGGGGCCTTGTGGTCGGCACCGGTGATGCTGAATTGCCCCAGTTGGCTGGTCAGGTTGCTGCTGACAGCAGAGAGCGCGTTATCTATCAGGCTCACAGCAGGCCCCCGATTTTGTTGCCTACGGTGCCGACGATGTTGCTGATGCCCAGCCGACTGGCAATGCCACCGATGGCGCGGCCCAACAGTTTGTTGCCCAGGCTCGATTCGTCGTCGTCCACGCGCTTGAGGTTCATGGTGAATTCCAGCTTGCGGGCTGTACCGTCAGAGAAGAATTCGGAGCGGGTGACGCTGGTGCGCTCGATGACGAAATAGCCCCGCATCACGCCATCCCCCTGGATCAGGGGGAAGGCCTGGCCGGTGGCAGCCATTTCGTGGAGCAGGTCGAGGGAAACCGGCCCACCGGTCAGTTCAGGGTAAAGAGTGCCAGAGAACACGGTGGTTTCATCATCCGGTCCGGTGAACTGGTAGGCCGGACGGGCACCCACCCGAGGGTTGCCCGGGTGGCGCCATGCGCGCTCATCCTGTTGTGACTGGGGGGCGAAGGTGGATCGCTGGAACACAAACCAGCCCAGGGTCATCATCATGGTGGTGCCTCCTTAGTTGGTGTCGCGCAGGCTGGCGCGGGTGCGCGCTGATGCTTGCCGTTCGCGGCGGTCCAGTTCACGGCGTACCTCTTGCGCCACATCGGCGCCTGATTGCCCCGGCTGCTGCACGATGCTGATGGGGGCGTGAATCTGGGTTGACCCGCCACCTCTGGCCGGTGCCAGCTTGGGTGTGTCTATGATGCGAGGGCTTGACCTGATGGCGTCAGACGGTTGGCGTAGCACTGCAGGCACTACCTGTTCGCGGATGGTGCGGGCCGTATCTGCAGGCTGGCGCAGCTCGGCAGGCACTACTTGCTCGCGTATGGTTCTGGCAGCCTCAACAGGTTGGCGTAGTTCAGCAGGCATGACCTGCTCGCGGATGGTGCGGGTGGCATCCTGATGCGGTTGCATGGCAGCCAGTGGCATACTGGCCAGCATGGCCGCTGATGCCATGGCTGCAGTGTGACGACGGCTGATTATGCTGGCGGGGCCTTTTACCACTTCTGGCCCATGTTCCCCAGCGATACCCCATTTCCCAGCCGGGATCAGACCGCCCTTATCGTAGAAGCCCGCGAACCCACCCTCTTTTTTGGCCTGTACGGCTGGTGCTGTTGATGAGTGCTGTACGGCTACTTTTGTTGGTGACCCCCCTTTCATCCAGTCCGGCAGGATGTCCGTGATGGAATTCACCTTGGCCTTGAGCTCTTCCCATTTGGCCGAGATGCCCCCTATCAGCCCATCTATGAGGGCTTTACCCGCGTTGAGCGCCCGGGATGGCAGTGTGGTCAGGTAGTCCCAGAATTCACCGGTGGCCGCTTTGCACTTCTCCCAGGTGGACTTGAACCACGGCCCGAGCTGGTCCCAATTTTTGTAGATGAGGTAAGCGCCGACGGCGACGGCAGCAATGCCCGCGATAATCCAGCCGATGGGGGTGGTGAGGATGGCAACCCCCAGCTTAAGAAAGCCCAGGGACAGTCCCTTGAGCAGGATCAGCAGGGGCCCGCCCATGGTCAGCATCATGCCCAGACCCATCTTGATGGCGGCAATGGGGCCCAGCAGGCCGGCCAGCACCAACAGCAGACCACCGCCCACGGCAGCGGTGACGGCGGTGATGGCAGCCACTTTGGTGAGGGTGGCGGTGAGCTCAGGGTTGGCTCGCATCCAGGCACCTGCTGCCTGAGTCATGTTGGTCACCTGCTGGATCAGGCCGCGCAGTGGTCCGTTCTGGGTTTCCAGCATCTGGATATTGAGGTCTTCCCATGCCGAGGTCATGTTGTCCAGATCGCCGCGGGCGTTGTCACCCATCACAGCTGCCATCTCTTTGGCGACCCCTTTGCTCTGCTGGCGGATCATGGCGGCATATTTGGCGAAGCCGCCGGCCCCGGCTTGGCCGATGAGTTCGGCCATCCCCGATGCCGCCTCTTCGCCAAAGATCTCTTTGTACGCGGCCAACTGGTCAGCGTTGCCCATCTTTTCTGTTTGCTTGGCGACCTGGGCCATGATGTCCACGATGTTGAGCATGTTGCCGCTGGCGTCTTTGGTGGTCACTCCCAGACTTTTCATCAACTTGTCGGCTTTGCTGGTCGGCCCAGCCAGCCGGTTCAGCATGGCGCGAAGGGCGGTACCCGAGTTTGACCCTTGAATACCGATGTTCCCCAGTAAGCCAGCGGCGGCGGCCGCTTCTTCAAGGCTCATGCCTGCCTTGTTGGCGATGGGGCCCATATATTTCATGGTTTCCGCCAACATGTTGAGGTCTACGTTTGAGGTGGTCATGGTGAGCGCCAGCGTATCGCTGACCCTGCCCATCTGGGCCGCCTCCATCTTGAAGGCGCTGAGGATGTTAGAGGCGATGTCGGCGGTCTGGTCCAGCCCCACGCCAGAGGCTTTGGCAAGGTCGAGCATGTCCGGCATTGCCGCCTTAATCTGTTTCGGGTTGAAGCCCGACATTGCCAAGAATCCCTGAGCCTGTGCTGCATCCATAGCGGTGAAGCTGGTCGAGGCGCCGAGATCCCGCGCTTGTTGGCGCAACATGGCGAGGTCGGCACTGCCCTTTTGCAGGCGGGTGAGGGCCTGCACCTTGGACATT
Source organism: Aeromonas sp. Y318-1 (assembly GCF_027706125.1). NCBI lineage: Bacteria > Pseudomonadati > Pseudomonadota > Gammaproteobacteria > Aeromonadales > Aeromonadaceae > Aeromonas > Aeromonas sp. Y318-1. Next base: position 214,344 of record NZ_JAPDCM010000009.1, on the reverse strand, counting down.
TGCGCGTCGAAGTCGAGGCCGACCGAGGCGATGGAGTTAATTTTGTAGAGTCCCGCCGCACCGGTGGCCAACCCGGCCGCCCCCGCTCCTGCCATGGTGTTCCGCATAGACATGGTTTTGTCGTAGTTGGCTTTTACCTGGGCGAGGCGTTTTTGCTGGGCCGCCATGCGATCGAGATCGGTCCGTTGTTGTTTCAGCTTCTCATTGGCTGCAGCGGTAGCGTTTTTCAGGCGTTCCTGCGTCTTGGCAAGGTCTTTTGTCCCCATGGTCGCCGTCTGGAGCGAGAGTTTTACTCCCTCATATTTGGAGTTCATTTCAGCCTGCTTGGCTGATAGCTCCTTCACTGCCTTCTCAGCCTTGTTGTACTCATTGACCATCATTCTGGTCGGGTTGGCGGTGGCGGCGATGGTCTGCTTTACCTGCTCGAAGCGGTCTTTTGCTGTTTGCAGGTTGGCATTGGTGACGCCCAGCTGGGCGCCGAGCTGCTTGAAGCCGTCAATCTTGGCACTCTGTTTTTCCAGATCGCGGACTTTGGCTTTGGTGTCGGCGAGGTCTTTGGCGGTGATGCGGCTTTGGCCGGTGACGGCCTTGAGGGGGGCGGTGAGCTTGTCTACCGCCCCGAGCAGGATTTGTAACTTGAGGGTGCTCATGATTCGTCTGCCCCGTTGATGTGGTTGTATCGCTCAACCAGGCGTTGGTGCCAGCCCATCAGCTCGTCGAGCTCCATGGCCGCCATTTCATACGGCGGCCAGTGGGCGATAATGGCGAGGTCCGCCATCAGGTCGTCTACGCAGTGAGGTAAGCCAGCTTCTTGGGTAACAAAAAAGCGGCTACCTCCTGCCCCAGTTGCATCAGGTCAGCCGGATCGAGGGCGCTGGCTTCTGCCTCGGTCAGTACCGGACTGGTGATGCGCGGCAGCAGCTTGGTGAGGGCGTTGACGTCCATCTGCAGGATGTCGGTCAGGTTGAGGCCGCGCAGTTCACCGGATTGCGGTTTGCGCACGTTCAGCTCGGTGATGGTGGTTTCGCCGCGCTGGATGGGGGTATCGAGGGTGATGGTGCTCTTTTTCATCGGATGTTCCCTGTTCTGTATGTAGTCACGGGCGGCAGTGCCGCCCAGTGGTGGTGGGGTGGATTAGAGGCCCATGGCTTTGCGGTGTTCGGCCATGCGGTCGACGCCATCCGGCCCGATTTCGATCAAGTTGACGGTGTCGATTTCGTGGATGACGGCGCCGTTGATGGTCTCTTTGTAGTAGGTGCAGGTCATGCTGACCTTGGCCTGGGTGTTGTCGCCTGCCTTGAAGGTGCCACGGTCGATCTCTTTGACCCGGCCACGGCAGACGATTTCGACGGCGCTGACTTCGCCAGTGTCATCGCGCTGGACCGAGCCGGAGAAGCGGATCAGGGTGCCGTCTACTTTCGGCTCCCCGAGCAGGCCGATCACTTCATCGCCATAGCCGCCCATGGTGAAATCGACATCGAGGGCGCCATCATCCAGCCCCATGTCGATGTTTGCTATGCCCGGCATGCCGCCGCCGCGATAGGCTTCAAACTTGCGGCTGAGTTTCGGCGGAGTGAATTCTTCTGCGATGCCGATCCAGTTTTCACCCTGGCCGAACATGTTGAAGCGCTTGAGTTTGCGAGGGAGTGCCATTGTTGATGCTCCTTATGCGGCGGCCACGCGGGCGGCGAAGTCGACCAGGTAACGGTCGGTGATGCGCTGCTGGAACATGAGGTTTTCAAGCGGCGGCACGGGGGTGTAGTCGTAGTCGATGTAGAGCTTGCCGGCCTTGAGGGTGTCTTTGTCGTTGACCTCCTCGTTGTACCAGCAGTCGAACCCGATGAGATAACCGAGACTGACCAGCTCGCGGCCCTTGGCCTTGATGCCTTCGATGATGTCTTTGACCAGGGTGGGGGTCATCGGCTTGTCGACCGCCCACATGTGGGCATCGGCGATGGTGTCGGCGAGGATCTGGGCGGTGCGGGTGTAGTTCTCGAACTGGAACAGGGGATCATCAGAGCAGGTGCGCGAGCCCCAGAAGCGGAACCCTTCTGACTGGATCAGGCAGGTGACATCGTTGGCATTGAGCAGGCCCGCGTCAGTGTCGGGGTCTTGCAGGCTCCAGAATACTTGCTTGGTTACCCCTTCCACGCCAGTGACGGCGACGTTGGAAAGTGTCTTGTGCCAGCCCACTTCTTTGTCGATCTTGGCGCGCATGGCCAAGGCTTTGGCGGTGGCCCAGATAGCGGCCTCGGCATTGGCGGTGGTATCCCACTTTTTGAAGTCACCGTGCACCAGCATGACCTCGCGCTGGCCGAAGTTCTGGCGATAGGCCAGCGCCTCGGTCGGGGTGTTGCAGCCGTGGGTTGAGACGTAGGTGAAGGCGCGCAGCTTGACCGCCACGGCCGCCAGCTCAGTGGCCACCGGCAGGGTATCGAGCCCCGGCGCGCCGAGAATGCGCGGGGTCACGCCGGTGGCGGAGCTGGCCCGTTGCAGGGCTTTGAGGCCGGTGAAGCTGCCATCGGGCAGCGCCGTGCCGATGACGTTGGAGGTGGTCTCTTCGTCGGTGGCACCCTTGGCCACCCGCACCACGATGGTGAGGGTGTTGACGGTGTCGGCGATGGCCTGGAGTGCTTTGGCCAGGGTGCCCTGGGTGCCGGCTTTGCCAACGGCTTTTTGCACGTCGGTGATGATGACCGGGGTGTTGAGCGGGAAGGTGGCCGCGTCGGCATCGTCCGCATGGCCCAGCAGGCCGATCACGGCGGTGGCAATGGTGCGGATGGTGCGAGTGCCTTCGCTGACTTCGACGACGCGCACGCCGTGGTGGTAACTGTCGAGTGCCATGGTGGCGGTTCTCCTGTGTCCGGACGGAGGTGATCAATGTGAGCACGGTCAGGATGCAGGGGCGGCGCACGGCGGGCGAGCTGGTGCCGTTGTAAATGGCCGCTTTACAACAGCGGTAGGGTGACGGCAGGCAGAAAGAAAACACCCCGCACAGGGCGGGGTGTTGGTTGGTCAGATTACCTTTTCCGGTTCGGTTGGCCATTGTGGTTCATCCGGCCAGCCAGGCTGTTCTGGCACCAGCGTCAGCTCGTAGAGGCAGCGCTGCCAGTCTGCCAGCAGCTGGGTATGTTCCGGCTTGGCATATCCGCCGTCGACAGCGGGCTTGATGATGGCGATTTGCTGGTTTGCCAGCGTCATACGTGAGTTAAGCTCGGCGGATGCTTTTTCGTGTTCCGATTGTGGTTCCCGCTCCTTTAAGGTCGGATATCCCTCTACATCAACGATATCCATCATGTTGCTTAGGCCATCAATGAGCGTGTCATAATCACCTTTGTGCAGCTCAACGGCATCATCTGGAATCTCATTGATTTTATCGTTATAAAATCCATTGGTAGTGAATGAGTAGTAATAGCTCATAATTATCGTCCCAAAGATATCCAGTAAAAACGGCGAGAGTGAAGCGCGTAGTTTTCTACAAATGCCTGAGCTGACACGCCTGTTTGTGTCGGAATTCCCACGCTAAAATCCTGACGGCACAAGCGGTATTCTGAGTTGGTATCCAAGCTACCTATGTCAACACCTGATGCGGTCGCGATCCCGAATGCCCCGTTTGGATAGGAAATGGGGAATATTATGTCTGCCTTTATTCCTCCTACCGTCCCTGCAGGAACAGTTAAACTACCCCATTGCAAAATAAATGACCCAAGCCATACAGGGCATGAAAAATACCCAGTCGTGCCAATTTTCATTGCGAATCCCATTCGCAATTTCTTTGGGGTTACTGCAACATCATCTGCTGTACCTGCTATCACCTGATCTTGTGATGCGACCTTCATCATACCCAGCACGGTTTCGGTGGCCTGCTTTACCCACCCCCACAGCGTTTTTACCGTGACCACGGCAGTAGCACTCGCAGCAGCGGAGTCATTCACTTCTACCTGGGTGGCGTAGCGGGTGAATCCTTTGGCTGTTTCGCTGGCGTCAGGGTGATCTCTGCTTTCCTTATGCGCCTTCATCACGTCATCGACATATTTGCGGGTTGCCAGCACCACTGACGGGTCAATCTTTAGCTCGACGGCACTGGTGTCGCTGACGATCAGCACCATGCGGATGATTTGGGTGCGGCCCGCGCCACTGGTGAGCAGCGGCTTGTAGGTATCCGGCACATTGGCGATGGCGATCAGGGTGTTGCTGTCATCGTACAGGCCTACGCAGCGTATCCACCATCCGCCCACGTCTTCCGGGATGATCTGCTCTGCAACCAGTTGGGATGCGGCGAGCGGGTCGGCGAACAGGGTGTTGATGGCGGCGCGGCGTTTTTCGCCCGGGATGGCTGTCATTGCCGGATCGGGTGCTACCGGTTGGCCGTTGCCATCGCCCACCACCATCTGGGTGAGCTTGAGCGGCACCCCCAGCGCAATGGCGTTGGCGAGTTTGGCCGCTCCGGCAGTGGTCAGGATGGCTCCAAAGTTGCTCATGCTGTCCTCGTGTTGTTGGTAAGTGGGTTGATGGTGATGGTGTCGATGGTGTGGGTGATGCCGCCGTGCCAGCTATGGCCAGAGACCACGATGGGCCCCGGCTGGTATGGGTAAACGGTCAGTTCCTCCCCCAGATAGCAGGCGGCGCCCAGATAGGCTTTGCCTCTACTTTCCAGACTGATGGCGAGCCCTGTCAGGTGGCGGGTCAGCGGTTTGGCGTCGTCAATGAGCCGCTCCAGCTCGGCGTACATCTCTGCGGTGATGCCGGTGTCGAGCACGCCGACATCGAGCTTGAAGGTGCCCGGCTCGGCGTTCGGGGTTTGCTGATACCAGTGCAGCACCCGGATCAGGTAGCCGAGCGGTTCGACGGCGCGGCGGATGGCGCCGACTGTGCCCTTGTGGCGGTGAACGAAAGGCGCGTTGGCGATGACTTTGCGCTTGGTTGCTTCCGGCCAGTTTTCATCCCAGCGATCTACTGACCGCTCTGCGGCCAGACTTGGCAGGCGCCAGACCGGGCAGGTGTGCGGGTTCCAGAGGGTGCGCAGCACATCAACCGGCAGGTCGCAGGCTTTGGCGTTTACGGTGGCCAGCCTGCGCTCTGTCTGAGTGGCATTGGGTGGTAGCAGGTCGCTCATGCCGCCACCTCGACGGTGTAACCGGTGCAGTAGGCGGCCTGGGTGTCGGTGGGAATGATGTCGTCCCAGCCGACCAGCTCGACCCAGGACACGCCAGGCACATGCAGCACGGCGTCGATGCCTGAGCGGGCGATGCGCACGCCGATCCGCTTGCGCGGGTTGACCCAGGTGCCCAAGGCTTCACGGGCGGCGGTCAGGGCCAGTTCTGCTTCGGCCCCGGTGAGGTCCATGTGCAGTTTGGCGGTGATGGTGTAGGGCAGGATCGTGGCGGTCTGGACGGTGAGCCGGTCGGCGACCGGCAGGCGGTCTTCATCGCTGCAGGCGGTGGTGGCACTGGCGATCAGTTCTGCGCTGGCGGTGCCATCGCCCTCGCTGCTCACGATGGTGACCACGGCAACGGCCGGGTTGGGGCTGATGGCCTTGGCGTCGATGATGCGACCATCGGCCGAGCGGGCCCAGAATTCGTAAGCACCGCGCGGGCCGGCGGTGCTCATGGCATCCCATGCCATCAGGGCACGTTCGCGTAGGGCCTCATGGCTTTCCATGATGGTGGGGACCGGCGGGGTGGCGGTGTCGTCACCCTGCTGTACGGTCAACCGTTCGACATCCCAGTTTGCCACCAGATTATCGAGGTCGGTGCCTGCGGCCCATGCCAGCATGTTGGCCACGGCGGCGTTGTTGATGCGGGCGCGCAGGATCAGCTCGCGATAGGCGTTCTCTTGCAGGTGGCGGGTCATCGGCTCTGACTCGAGGGCCAGGGTAGCGGCGATGGCGGCCTGTTGGTCTGCCGGGTAGAGGGCGATCAGGGCGGCTTTGCGCTCGGCAAAGAGGGTTTCGAAGTCGAGCGGTTCGACGGCATTCGGCGCAGCCAGTGCTGAGAGGTCGATAATGTTCATGGGGTTGCTCCGGTCGGTAGCTGGACGGTGCCGGATTCGAGCAGGCCGTTGTCGGCGCGGCGCCAGGTGAGAGTGATCGCACAGCCGCCGCCCAGTTCAGGGGCGCCAATCTCGACCTTGGTGATGCGGATGCGCGGCTCCCAGAGGGTGAGGGCGTGCACGGTGGCGGCCATCAGGCGCAGGCGGGTGGCGCCGTGCTGGGGCTGGTCGATGAGGCTGAATATCTCGCTGCCGTAGTCGCGGCGCATCACGCGGGTACCGATCGGGGTGGTGAGGATGTTGCGCACCGATTGCAGGATGTGGGCGGCCTCGCTGAGGGTGCGACCGCTGTCGGCATTCATGCCCTGCCAGTTCATTGCGGGCCCCCTGTCTGGCCGCCGCCGGTACTGACGCCACCGTGTTTGTGGGTGGTGACTTCAATGCCGCCGATGTTGGCGGTGGGGGCGGTAATCTTGCCGCCGGCGGTGATGGTGCTCCCGACCTTGAGCGCCTGGGTGCATTCCACCAGGGGGGTGATCAGCTTGACGGTGACGGAGGCCGAGAGCGTGGCGCTCTTGATGCCGCTGGCATTGAGCGCCCCGGTGGCAGGGTTGTACTCGATGACTGCGCCATCCGGGTATTCGATGCGGTCGAGGTCGCCGTTGTCGTCGTCGGCCAGTGGCTCGGGGTGCGCGTCCTGGTAGATGCCTGCCAACACAAAGGCGTTGCGCAGGTCACCGCTCAGGCTAAGCAGGATCACCTGTTCGCCGACGCTCGGGCGCATGCGGCGGCGGGTGCGACCGGCGCGCAGCACCAGATAGGGGCGCCAGTTGGTGTGGTTGCCCTTGGTTTCGACGCGGCATTCACCGGATCGCACCTCGGTCACGGTGCCGATGCGGATCAGGTCGTCGATTTTGCGGAGTAGGTCGATCAGGTTTGCGCTCATGTGGGGGAGTGTGTTTTGGCACAGCCCCCCTTTGCTATCGGCTGGCGTTGTAAACGGCGGTTTTACAACGAGGCGGTGAGGTGTTTGAACAGGGCGTCTTCAATGCGGTCGATGTCGGCGTCGGTGATGCCGATCAGCTGGCGTTCCGGGTATTGCACGGTTTTGCCCCTGATTTTGTCGCGCAGGCCGAAGTGGTGAACCGTGGCGAGCCGGTTGGCGCTGCCGGTGAATGCCACGGTGGCCTCGCTGGCGGTGGCGGTGGCCTTGAGCCATGCCGGCTTGACCAGCTTGGTGAACATCCTGCGGCGGGTGGCGCCTTTGCGGCCGCGCAGCTTGGGCTGTGGCTTGCGCGGGGTCATGGCGGAGCCATCCGGCTGTTTGTTGGCGCGGATCCGTTCTGATTGGGTGGCCCGCATGGTGCGGGCAAGGTCGGCGGCCAGCTTGCGCCGTTCGCTGGCGGAGAGCTGGCCCAGCAGGGCGGCGGCTTGCTGGCCTAGTTGCTGGAGGGCGTCGGCGGCCATGGCTGATGCTCCCCGTTGATAAAGAGTTCCCAGGTGATGCCGTCGTAGGGGTCTTCTGGCGGCTCCGGTACGTGCTCCCAGCCGATCCCCTCTTCCGTTTTGGTGACGATAACCCGTTCGGTGAGCTGGACGGTGATCAGCAGGTCGTAGAGATCCCCGGCCAGCAGCTCCGACTCGACCTTGATGGCATCCTCACGCTTCTCCGCGTTGGTGAACAGCTCTGGCTGGTGTTGGCGCAGCCAGGCCAGCAGCGGCACGACCAGCTGATCCGGGTGGCCGGCAAAGTCGATGACGCCGATGGAAAGCGGGTATTGCCACTCGAACGAGAGGGAACGGGCGCCGGTGGCGACGATGCGGCCATCGCCCACGGTGAGGATCAGCCCTTCGGGATTCTGCGCCAGTTGCGGTACGCAGCGGGCAATCACGTCACGGATGGCGGCTGGTTTGAGCATGGTTCCTCCGGTGGCACTGGATCACGGCATCGACCCGGGCGGCGCAGGTGGCCCAGGCGGATTCGGTGGCGGTCAGCATGTCGAGCAGGTCGCCGTTATTGACCGGGCCCGCCAGCGGTAGCTGGCAGGGTGCCGGGGCGGGACAGGTGAGCCTGATAATCTGCGGCGCCGGTGAGGGCGGGGCGCTGGAGCAGCCCGACAACAGCAGCAGGCAGAGGGCGAGCTGCCCAGTCCTTGAGTTCTGCATTTTCACGTTTGAGCCTCTTGATGGTATCGGCGCGGGTGGCGGCGGTCAGGGCCAGCTGGTCGAGCTGGCCCTGCAGCTGCTGGGTGGCCTCGTCACGGGCCGTCAGTTCGGTGGTGAGGGTGGTGATGGCGGTATCTTTGAGCTGTTCCCGCCGCTCTGCTTCTTTGGCCCTGTCGCTGGCGGCCTTGAGGTCGCTTTGCAGGGTGGTGACCTGGCCTTTGGCCGTGGCGGCTGAGGTGGCAGACCAGCCCCAACCGCCCAGGGCGACGGTCAGGGCCAGCAGCAACCAGGTGAGGGGGGAGCGTAGTAATGACATTACGGTTTCCTCGGTTGTGGGGTGGGCTGTGGCTTATTCTGGTTACATCCTCTGAACGGGCAGACCATGCAGCCACCAAGCCAGCGCAATTCCAGACACTTCGCATCCAGCTTGGTGCAGGTTTTCCCTACCAAGTGACCGCACTTAGGCCGAGGCATCTGCCACCTCCTTCACCGGATAGACCTTGGTAAAGTGGTCGTATGCCTCGGCCAGCTTGGTGTCGTAGCGGTTTTCTTTGTAGGCGGGGCCGTTGTAGCGGCGGGCCACGTCGGCCCACTTGCCCGCCTTGAGCGCCTTGTGCAGCACCGGGTCCTGCTCGATAAAGCCGACCACGGCGCGTAGGTGTTCCGTTTCACTGCGCTGCATGGCGGCCAGCCAGTCGTCTGCCGAGGCGTAGCCCAGCGCGGGCCAATGGAAGCCCATCACCTGGAACATCCCCCAACTGGCCGACTCGATGGCGGCGGCGCGGTGCAAGGTCATGGCGGTTTGCAGGCGGGCCCATTCGGCCGGGCCGCCCTGGTATCCGCCGCGCTTGGTGTTGCACAGGGCCGGATACAGGCCAGCCATGCGGTTGGCTTCGGCTTCCCCCTGGTGTTTGACCAGTTGCTTGAAGAACACATGGCGCTCGAACAGCAGGCGCGGGCGCTGGCAGTCGTCGAACCCTTCGCCGGCGGCCTCGACCTGGGCGAAGGCGGCGAGTTTGGCTAGCTCGACGCCGAGCCGTTCAGCGGCGTGCTGCAGATCGGTGAGGGTGAGCTGATTGCCGATGGCGGCCCCGCGCAGGGCGGCCAGGGTGCGGGGCCCTGCCTGCCCGATGGCGACAATCAGGTGGTCGCGTTGGAAGGCGAGCACGGCCTGCTCGGTGGCACCGCCAAACCAGCCATCCGGCTCGACCGGGTAGCCGGCGCGCGCCAACAGTTGCTGCAGTTCGGTCACCGGTGCGCCGATGGCGCCTTTTCTGAGGGTCATGGTTGAAACCTCCCGTTCAGGTGGCTGGCTGTGGTGGGGTGTTGACGGCGCCTTGGCAGCAGGCGCATGACGGACCCGCGGGAACCGATCAGGGCGGTGAGCACCATGGCTGCCAACAACACGGCTGCGGGGTCAGGTACAGGCAGCACGCCGAGCAGGGCGCGCAGCGGCACGGACCCGGCGGCGACGGTGAGCAGCCACGCCAACAGTGCTGGAATGGGGCGATAGTCGCCCCCGTTACGGTTGAAGGTGGCCAGTCGGATGGCGATGGCGGCGCAGATCATGGCGTAGAGGATGGTCAGCATGTCAGCCCCCTTTGCGGAGTTTGAGCAGGTCTTCCGGCGCTTTGCGCAAGGCCCACTGCAGCAGGTGGACGGCCAACGCCGAGGCGAGCAGGGCGCCTACTGCTTTGGGCACTTCGACGCTTTGCGGCAGGACGCTGGCCAGTACGGTGGCAACCAGCGGGGCCGCCAGTGCACCGGTAACGAAGGCGGCGATGAACAGGCCCGCCTTACGCAGGTTGCCGAGTTCGGCGGTGGTGGCAATAAAGACCAGCGCCCCGGCAAATGCGCCAAGGAGCACGCCGGGATCTACGCCGGGGAAGAGTGACAGCAGAGCCAGCCCGGTGAGGGTGCTGGTTGCTGCACTGGATGAGATGGGTTCGGGCATCGTGCTCTCCTGTTGTTATCGCTGGCCGCCGTAGTGGCGGGCGGTTTGAAACTCATGGATGGTTTGGCAGTCGGTGCAGCGTTCGCAGCCCCGGATCGCTTCTCTGCGCTCCTGCGGGATCGGGTCGTCGCAGTCGATGCAGTCGTGGGGGCCGGTGCCCGCAATGCGGGCGGCATGGATGCGGGCTGCGAGTTGCAGCTCGCTGATCTCGGCCTGTCGTTCAAGTTCGTCGTCGAGGCGGCTCATGTCAGTGCTCTCATGGGTCAGTCCCATAGCTGGATCAGGGGCGCTTCGGCCTGGGTGGGGGCATCTGGCAGGGTGATGAGGGTACCCATCGGCAGGATGGGCCCCAGTTCTGCCAGCCGAGGGTTGAGCGTCAGCACCTGTTCGGTGATGCCCGCGGTGTAGCCGTAGTGCCGGTTGATGATGAGGTCGAGGGTTTCCCCCTGTTGGGCGCGCAACTGCATCAGATGAGCTCGACCGTGGTGTGGGTAGTGCCGAGGATGTCGCGAATGGCAAAGCGGGCGTCGCGATAGAGGTCGTCGGCGGTGAGGTTGCGCGGCTCGGCGTCTTTGACCGCGTCAGCAGTGGCTGTGCTGTCGAGGTAGCGCTCGTATAGGTTGGCGCGGGCCATGCTGTAGACGGCGCGGCGATACCAGTGCACCAGCACGGATTCGGTGGCGATGCTCTCTGATGGCACGTCGGCCAGTGCGGTGTAACCGTCGCCCTGACGGTTGATGGCCCAGCCGCTCAGGTCGCTGTTGACGGCGGCGATGGCGTCGATCACGGCATGGCGCAGCCGCTCGGTGGTGATGGTGCCATCGGTACGCATGATAGCGCGCAGGTCGGCCAGTTTGATGACCGGCCAGAACGGGGCGCTGCTGATCTCGCCTTCGTCTTTGCTGGCCGGATTGGTGGGGATGAATCCTGAGGTCATGGCTGCTCCTTCCCCCGGTGGTTGGGCGGTGGTCGGGCCGTCTGGTATGCCGTTGGCATTCGTCAGGCCCGAGCCGCCCAGGGTGCGGGGTTCGCTCGGTTAGCTGGCCTCGCCGGGGGCGGGGCCTTGCTGTTCGGTGGCGTGCTCTTGGCAGGCCTCGGCATTGGCCGGTGCCGTAACAGAGGCGGCGCTTACGTCGCTGGCGACTGGCAGCTCTGCGGCTTTTTGCTTCTTGATTTCCCGCTCCAGCACTTCGAGCTCTTTCTTGATGCCCACCTTGTCGTGCAGTTCGATGGCGCGTTGATAGTGCTCGGCGGCTTGCTCCTTGAAGCCTTCGGCCAGTGCTGCGCGGCCCACGGCCTTGTGCAACTTGGCGCGCACCTGGTCGAAGATGTCGCAGTCGGTCAGCAGCTCGAGGTAAGCGCACAGCAGGCCATAACTGGGGCCCGCGCCTGCTTCTTGCAGCTTGATGGCGGTGTCGGCGACCTCTTCGGCGATCAGGGTGGCGGCGGTGCGCTCGTAGCGGTCCGGGGTGCTTAGGCCATGGCGGATCACGTAGTCAGCCATGTTGAAGCCCCCTTCGAGATCGCCGGTGTCGAGGGTCCAGAGCATGACGGTGACCAGGACGTCATCTTGTCCGCCCCGGTCGGCGGCCAGCAGGCCATCAATCCACGGCTTGTAGACAGGCAGCATGGTGCGCTTGGCGTCGATCTTGCGCTCGATGCTCTGGATGCCCTTGAGGGTGCGGCGGTGTTCGGCCAGCTGCATCAGCTGCAGCTCGTAGGCGTTGGCGCGCATCTGGTCGAATTGGGGATTGGCCGCCCCTTGCAGGGCGGCCAGTACTCTTTCGCGGTGGCGACGGGCGGGTGTCATGCTATCCCCTTACGGCCGAGGCCCGATGACGATGTTTTCGACCAGGCCGGCGCAGTCGTAGTCTTCCACGACGTAGGCATCGTTGGAGCTTTCGTAGTTGACGATGCGGTTGCGCTTGGGCTCTTCCTCGATATGGCGGCGGCGGGCGCCGTCTTGCCAATAGATGGAGAGGTTGCTGAGTTTGGTGATCAGCAGGGCGTCTTCCGGGAAGAAGGGGACACGCACGGCCTTGAGGCCGCCGATCTGCTTCTGGCTGACCAGCACTTGGGCGGCCAGTTTGTTCTGGTTGTCACCCGCATCGTTGATGATGGGGAAGTATTTGTCGGAGAGCATTTTGCGGCCGCAGATGACCACCAGTTCGGTGTCGTCCTGATGCCACGGCTGGATCAGCTCGCTCACGGCGTCGAACACCAGTGCGTCGAGATCCTTATAGTCGCCGGCGGCGGGGTCGATGTAGATCTTGCCGCTGCCCTGCACGCCCTCTTGCATGACCTGCGCCGGTGCATCCTGGCGGATGTGCTCCAGCCAGCCGACGTTCACATCTTGCAACAGCGGATTGGCGTTGCGGTCTGTGTCTTTGGCGGCGCTGGTACCGTTCCAGCCGATCATGATGCGATCCAGCCCCTGGCGAGTGATGATGGCGTCACGGACACGGGTCTGGAAATCGGGGAACTTGGCCCAGGCGTCGAGCTGGGCATACCCGATCAGGGTGTCGTAGTTGGTCTGGGCGCACTCGTAGTCGTGGGCGTACAACGAGGTCGGATCGTTGGGCTGGCGGTCTTTGGTGGCGGTGTCGGTGCGGCCGGCGATGGTGCTGCTGATACCGATGCCGACCTTCTGCCCTTTGAGTTCATCCACCGGCACCATGTTGATCATGGAGAGGAAGGCGACGGACTCCTGCATCTTGGTTTCCAGGGTCTGCTGGACGCTGGGCTGCACGTTGAACTGCACCATGGCGCTGGTGATGGCGTTGAGTTTGGCCACCTGGCCGGTGAACTCGTTGAACTTCTGGCGGGTTTCGTTACGCATTGGGCATGTTCCTTAACAGTCGGTTTGAATGGTGGCGCCATCGCTACCGGTGGCTGGCTGGCGCTTGTGGCTGAGCTCTTCCTGGCCTTCCAGCTTGGTGGTGAGGTCTGCCAGTGCCTTGGCGGTGTCTTCCAGCTTGCTGGTCAGCTCGGTGATGGTCTGGGCCTGTTCGGCAAATTGCTTCTGCATACCGGCATCGAGGCTGGTGACCTCTTTTGCCACCGTTTCGACGGCTTGGTGCACGTCGCTGAAATCGGCGGTGGATTGCTTCTTGTGGGTGGAGAACAGCGCGGTAACCCGCTCCAGCAGGCCGGGGCCTTTGTCGCTTTCGTCTTCGAATTCGATGACGGTTTCCAGCGCTTCGGTGAACAGGCAGTCATGGTGATACTTGCGCTCGGCCAGCGGGTTGACCTTCGCTTTGCTGCAGAACTCCAGCATTTCAGTGCCAAGGCTGGCCGGGCTGTCGGTGACGGCCAGCCCCATCAGGTAGGCGCCCTTTTCGTTCAGGTTGGGGTGGATTTCGACGGAGGTGTAAACCTTCTGGCGCTTTTTGTTCAGTTCGACCAGCTCGGGGGTCGGGTCGATCTGCACTAACAGGGCCAGGCGTTTTTCACCTTCCATGTCGACCTCTTCGGTCTTGGCGGCGGTGATGTCGCCGTACATCTTGAACTGGCCGTTGGGGTCATAGCCCCGGATGTGCTCCATATTGACCCGCGCGCCGTAGGTGGATTGGTTGTAGCGCTGGGCCATCTGTTCAATCCATTCGCGGGTGATGGTGCGCCCGTCTGTCGTGCCCCCTTCGACGGCAACGCGGAAAAACTTGGACTTAGCCATGAGCTGTGATCCCTTTGGTAATTGGGTTTCTGGTCGGGCTCATGGTCTGGTTTGTGCGCCAGATCCTTCAATCTGTGGCTGTTGTAAAACCGCTGTATACAACTGGGGCGCGCGCTTTGTGTTTGGCGTGCTGGGTAGACTGGCGCCATGACAGCACCCTTACTCTTCCCCCATATCGAACCCCGCAGGCAGGCCATGCACCTGTACTTCCAGGGGTACAAGATCCGAGCCATTGCGGAGCTGCTGGCGACCCCGGAGGGGACGGTCGGCACCTGGAAATCCCGCGACGGCTGGGATGACATCAAACCCATCGACCGGGTCGATTTCGCGCTGGAGGCGCGGATGTGTCAGCTGATCGCCAAGGAGGTGAAAACCGGCGGCGACTTCAAGGAGATTGACCTGCTGGGCAGGCAGTTGGAGCGGGTCGCCCGGGTCAACCGGTATAGCAACGGCGGCAACGAGGCCGACCTCAATCCCAAGGTGGCGAACCGCAACAAGGGGCCGAAGAAGGCGCCCGAGCGCAATGTGGTGGAGCCCGAACAGCAAGAGCGCCTAATCGAGCGGTTCGAGTCGACCATGTTTGGCTATCAGCGCACCTGGTACGAGGCGGGCAAGCTGCACCGGATCCGCGACCTGCTCAAGTCGCGCCAGATTGGGGCAACCTATTTCTTTGCCTTCGAGGCGTTCATCGACGCCCTGGTCACTGGGCGCAACCAGATTTTCCTGTCGGCCAGCAAGGCTCAGGCCCATGTGTTCAAGCAGTACATCATCCAGTTTGCCAAGGATGAGGGGGTTGAGCTGAAAGGCGACCCCATGGTGCTGCCGAACGGGGCGCACCTCTATTTTCTCGGTACCAACGCCCGCACCGCCCAGAGCTACCACGGCAACATCTACATGGATGAGTACTTCTGGATCCATGGCTTCCTTGAGTTCCGCAAGGTGGCCTCTGGTATGGCGATGCACAAGAAGTGGCGCCAGACCTACATTTCCACCCCGTCCAGCCTTTCCCATCCCGCTTATTCGTTTTGGTCCGGCGCCAATTTCAACCGGGGCAAGCCCAAGGCTGACCGGGTCGAGATAGACCTGAGCCACGCCAATTTGTCCGGCGGCAAGCTCTGCGCCGATGGCCAATGGCGGCAGATCGTCACGGTCGAGGATGCGGTGCGCGGCGGCTGCGACCTGTTCGACCTGGATCAGCTGCGCGGTGAGTACTCCGAGGAGGAATACCGCAACCTGCTGATGTGCGAGTTCATGGACGACACGGCCAGCGTGTTCCCGCTCGCCAGCTTGCAGCGCTGCATGGTGGATAGTTGGGAGCAGTGGGATGACTACAAGCCGTTTGCGTTGCGCCCGCTCGGCAGCCGGCCTGTGTGGATCGGCTATGACCCGGCCAAGGGTGGCAAAGGTGATAGCGCCGGATGCGTCGTACTGGCCCCGCCGGCGTTACCCGGTGGCAAGTTCCGAGTGCTTGAGCGCCACCGCTGGAGCGGGATGGACTTTGCCGCCCAAGCGGAGGCCATCCGCCAGATGACGATCCGTTACAACGCTGCCTATATCGGTATCGACTCGACCGGGATCGGGGAGGGGGTATTGCAGCTGGTGCGCCAGTTCTATCCCGCGGTGACGGAAATTCAGTACAACCCGAGCATCAAGATCCGCATGGTGATGAAGGCGATGGATGTGATCGACAAGGGGCGGCTTGAGTTCGACAGCGGTTGGAATGATTTGGCCGCCGCCTTTATGAGCATCCGCCGGGGGGTGACTCCCGGCAAGATGCCGACCTTTGAGGCCAGCCGGTCAGAGGAAACCAGTCACGCCGACATTGCCTGGGCAACGATGCAGGCCCTGTTACACGAGCCGCTGGCAGGTGCCAACGGTGCCAATACCAGTTCTATGGAGTTTTTCTAATGAGCAAACGCCGCACTCGTCGACCCTCTTCATCCCCCACGCCACCGGTGATGGCAACCCAACAACCCGGAAGATCCATGGAGGCATTCACCTTTGGCGAGCCGGTACCGGTTTTATCGCAGCGGGAGGTGTTCGATTATCTTGAGTCGATGCACAACGGCCGCTGGTATGAGCCGCCGCTCTCCCTCAACGGGCTATCACGGGTCTATCGGGCCGGGGTGCACCATGCCTCGGCCATCCAGGTGAAGCGCAACATCCTGCGCTCGTGCTTCATCCCGCACCCGAAATTGAGTCTGGCGGGCTTCACCGGGCTTGCGCTGGACTACCTGATCTTCGGCAACGGCTACCTGCAGGCTGTGCAGAACCGGATCGGTGGGGTGCTGCGCTATGACCACCTGCGGGCCAAGTACACCCGGCGCGCTCTGGACTTGGACACCTATTGGTGGATTGCCCAGCCCGGGCAAGAGCAAGCGTTGCCGGCCGGGCGAGTGGGCCATGTGATGGAGAGCGACATCAACCAGGAGATCTACGGCATCCCCGACTATGTCGGCGGGCTCAACTCCACTCTGCTCAACGAGTCGGCCACTCTGTTTCGTCGCCGCTACTATGAGAACGGCAGCCATGCCGGCTTCATCATGCACATCACCGACCCAACGCAGAACGAGCAGGATATCAAGGATCTTAAAGAGGCGCTGCGTCAGAGCAAGGGGCCCGGCAACTTCCGTAACCTGCTGCTCTACACCCCGGGTGGTAGCAAGGACGGGGTGAAGCTGATCCCGGTGGCAGAGGTGGCGGCGAAGGATGACTTTCTCAGCATCAAGAACGTGAGCCGGGATGACCAGCTGGCCACCCATCGGGTACCACCCCAACTGATGGGGGTGATGCCGAACAGCACTGGTGGGTTTGGCAATGTGACGGAGGCCGCCCAGGTGTTCGGCGTCAACGAGATCGACAGTATCAAGGCCAGCCTGCTGGCGATGAACGACTGGGCAGGGGAGGAGATCATCAGGTTCAACCCGTACAAGCTCGCAGCCGGTACCGAGCAGGCCAGCCAGGGTGATCAGCTGCGCTGACCCGGCCAACCCACCCCGACCACCCCGCCACCTGGCGGGGTTTTCTTTTGCCCCGCATCTGGGCGCATCAGCGGCCCGCTGCCGCATCACTGATGCGGGCTACCCTCGCACCCTCGCGGATCCTTCCGCGAGCACCCGGAGCGACAGGCGCAGCCTGCCGCCCCCTGCCAGCACCGCTGGCGCGCAATCGGGACCCCGCCTCGCCTGCACGCTTTATGTGTCGATTTTCATGCAGGTGAACGACTGTGGTCGGGGAATGCTTCCCCGCGCCAGCGCTGGCCGCGCGCGGGATTTTGGATCCTTTTTGCGATCCTTCATTTTCCGTCAGATCCTTTCACTTTTGCGATCCCCGTATTCTGGGAGCGAAAAACACGGCTTTAACCAGTTGTGTCCGGTCACGATTGAGGTTTCGTGACCGGACACATTTAGTGATTTTTACCATTACAGCGCCAGTGCTTTGTCGCCCTGGGTGTGCCAGCATTCTGTTTGGCCAGTGAATGTCCCGCCGCATCCTTGCGGCAGCTCACAGTCGCAGTGCTGGCATGTTTGCGTTTTCAGCTCGGCCTCCTGTTCCAGCCACCTCTCCCAGTCCCGCCTGATCAGGGTGCTGATGTACTCGTCGGCAGAATAAGGCTGACCGCTGCCAGCCCGAACAATGCGTAGGTGATTGAGTTGTTGGCGCTCCCGTTCTGACATCCTAACCTCAACACGAGTGATGCCTATGGCTGACTGTCTCGCACGCTGGGCCTGCTTTCGCTCCCTCGCCTCCTTTGGTTTGCTCATACAGCCCTCCTTCTGGCAAATGCCCCCTGTCGCGCCCGGGTGGCTTTCCATACCTGCTTGGGAGCTGGACCGACAGGCAGCACCCGCTTGGCCTTCACCGGTGGGGTGAGGGTGTCGACCTCGCCCAGGTAGAGCGGGAACCAGTCATCCTTGAAGCGGATGACCCGCTCCAGCCGGTCGAGCAACCGATCACAGAGGTGGCGGTCAGCGGTCGGCAGGGCATCGAGTTCGCGGGTGATGGCGGAACGACCTGCCGATCCCGGCGGGTGCTGCTGGATGAGGGGCCAGAGCCGCAGACAGTGCGGCTGCAGGCGTTCGATATCGGTGCGGGTGATGAGGGCGGTCATGCTGCTGCCACCTTCATCATATGGCGGCAGAGCGGGCATACCGGCGGCACTGTAAACCTGACCTGCTTGCCCAGCTTCTTGGCGAGCGCAAACTCGGCGGTAGCCCCCTCGCTGTGCTCCCATCCTTCCAGCATCAGCACGGTGTCCGCCATCATCACCATGGGCATACAAATAGCCATGTATTCCGATTGGCTCAGACCATCAGGCAGGATCGCCGGGTTCAACACGATGTTGTTGAATGATGGGTGATTCAGCAGATCCGCCGCTTTGAAAAAGGCGGGCCGATTCTCCCCCGTCAGCCCAGACATTGGCCCAGCGATATAGACCTTCACTTTGTTTGGCTGGGTCATGCTGTCCCCTTGCGATGCTCGGCCATGGTGGTGAACTTGAAGTCAGCTGTGGCTCTGACAACTTCAAGCTTTCCAGTCGGCGACAACCCCTGAACCATCGTCAGGATGAGCTGATAGTGGTCTTTCTCGGTCTTGACGAAGAAAGCCTCCCCGTCGATTTCAATGGCCAGTGACAGCTTGGTGATGTTCATGCCTTACCCCCTACCATGCCGCAGCCATTCATCGCTGCCTGCATTCGCTGATAGATGGCACTTACGTAGCGGGCCTGATGCTTGGCGTCGTCCAGAGCGCGATGGGCCACACCCTCGAATGGCATGTCTTTCTTAGGGTCAAAGCCCAGAAGGTCACGCCCCATATCAACAACGGTGCGCACATCCCGATCCTTAAATCCGTTCCAGTAGCCAATAAAACGCACTTTGTTCACCGCATCATAGGCGCTGGCCATGATGGTGCAGTCAAACCCAGCACCGTTACCCCATACACAGGGGCGCTTGCCTTCTTGCATCAGCCACTCCTGAAACTTTTGCAGTGCCTGGAGAAGCGCCATCCGCTTTTCGCCATCTACGTTATAGGCAATGGCCGCTCGTGCTTCATCACTCTGCCCCAGCCACCACAGCACGGTGTCAGGGTCTATCTCCCCAAACCTTGCGCTATCTCGTAGGTCGATATGCGCCTCGAACTCGGCGCCCAGTTCACCGGTCATCGGGTCAAAGAACACGGCCCCGATGGTGACGATTGCCGCGTGTGGTCCTTTGCCCATGGTTTCCAGATCCAGCATTACGTTATTCATGGTTATTCTCCTGCTTCGACTTGACGGTGGTCAGCCACTACCTGGTGCAGTGCTGGCTGGTATGTTTTGTTGAGCTGTTCGGCGGCGCCCGGGTTGGCGCGGTCGATGGCGCTGCCCGGGGCGATAAAGAGGGTGCGGCCGGTGACGGCGCACCGGATGGTACCGCTCTGGTCGATGGCCACGGGGGTCAGTCCGTCCACGATATGGCGGCGGCCAACCGAGCGGCCATCAGCTGTCAGCACCGGCACGGTGGGGCGGTTGGCTCTGCCCTGATACGGGGTCGGTACCTCGGTGGCGATGGCTGGCAGGGCCAGCGATACGGGGCGAGGGTGGCGGCGGCGCAGAATGGCGCACGCCACAGCCTGCTGTTTGCCCTTGAGCATCTCCACCCACTGGCTGATCTCGTTGGCTGGCCAGCGCTGCTGGAGAATGCAGGTCACCCGATTATCAAGGCGGCGGTACTCTTCGCGGCTGATGGTCTGTGTGCAACTCATGTTCATGCCCACTCCTCGCTGTAGTCGTCCTGTTCCTGCATCCACTCCGGCACGTCCAGCCCTTCCAGCACGCGCCACATCTCGGACTGATAGGGTTGCGGTAGCATCTCTATCCAACGGTGCGCCCCGGCGTGGCCCTGCGCCTGGTAAACCTTGCCGCAGAGCTCAACCAGCATCGGCCAGTCCTGATCGCCTTCCGGTACCGCGTACTCATCCGGCTGGCCCTGTTCGGCTGGCACCTGGCCTTCTGGCTGCCAATCCGGCTCGCTCGGGATCGCCCGGCTCGACTGCACCTGGCCGTTCTCCAGCCAGAGGGTGAAGCCGTCCGCGCTGACGCTGGCGCCTGCCCGTAAACGCCCGATGGAGAAGGGAGATAAACCCCATTGCTCTGCCATTAACTGATCCGCAAACGCCTCAGGATCCGGCTGCGTACAGTTATTGTCAGAGCTCCAAGGTGCCGGGCTGTCGCCCGTCTTAACCCCAACACCCCCCACCGAAGCCCCGGCGGCCTTGGCGGCCTCAAAGGTGCCTGCTGGAACAACTTCCCACCCTTGCAGGCGGGTCTTGATACCCAAGCGAGCGGTGTGCAACCCCATCAGGCGCTTGATGTCTTCGCCGTAGCTGTTGGCCTGCTCTTCGATGAGGTGGGCCAGCTTGATGGGGTGCTCGGCACGGGTGGCCAGTGCGCCGCCCATGGCTTCGAGGTAGCAGCGAAAGATGGCGTTATCGGCGGCATAGCGGGCCGCCTCAAAGCGCGGGTCTTGCAGCACGGGCTTGGGTGGCCCCACCAGATCGCCGTTCTTCTTGGCGTTGCTGATGCGGCGCAGCTCGCGCCATACCCCGACCGGTGCGCCGCCGATCTGCTGGAAGGTGCGGATCCCCCACCAACTGGCCCATGCGCACGCATGCAGCGCGCCTTGGTCGGCTGGGGTGTTTGCCTCTTCGTCGTCACCGACATAGGCGCCGTCGATGTTCTTGGCGATGTACTTGGCGAGATAGCCGGTTGCATCGCCCTTGGCCGGGTCGATCATCTTCCAGTCGAACCGGGGCGTGATATCGGTAAAGGTGGGGGCGGCCATGGGGACCCGCACCAGCTCGCTCTTGTCGTCGGTCAGGGCGTAGTGCTGCAGGGTGCTGATCACCGCATTGCGGTCTGACGGGCGCATAAACAGCAGCATGTGCCAGTGCGGGGTGCCATCGTGGTGAGGCTCGCATACCCGAAAGCCGTAGACAGGTAACTCATTGCGCTTGAGTGAGGCGCGGGTCAGGCTCCAGAGCTTGGCCAGATAGGCGCAGGTTTCGCGTGGGGTGGCGCCCTGGTACTTGTCGTTCTCGATGGTCTTGCCGTTGCGGCCGGTCTTCCAGGCGTGAAATCGGCTGGTGGCCGTCCAGGTGAAGAACACCCCCACATGGCCCTGTTGCTCTGCGTAGTCCTCGAACCCCCGCATGCGGGTCATCATCTCGTTGCGGCGGTTGACCGGGTTGGAGATGCTGGCCTCCCAGCAATCCTTCATCGAGATCACCAGGTCATGCTGGCCGTTCATCACTTCCGACTCAGCCAACCAGCGCATCATGGCCTGCTTGCGCTCGCGCACCACCTTCATGGTGGCGTTCGAGACGTAGGCGGAGACGCCCTTGCGTACCTTGCCCAGCAGGATGGCGATGTGCTCTTGCAGCCGATCCCAGCAGCGGTTCACTCGCTTCTCCCACCACTTGGCGGAGAGCAGGCGCACCATGACGCTCAGGATCCAGTTTTCCCGCGCCTCTCTGGTTTTGAAGTCCGGCATCCTGCCGATGAACCCCCACTGGTCGGCAGGCTGCTTGATGGATTCCCATGTCTCCATCAGGTCCAGTTCGCCGGCGGTGCTGTTCTGCTCGATGTTTTTCCAGATGGCGGCGGTCTGGTTGGCGAACTGGTGGGCCACCCGCTTGCGCCCGTCATCATCGCGCAGGTGCTGGGCATCGACCGGCAGGGCCATCACCAGGGAGCGGACCCACTTCACCCGTTCCCGCAGCCAGATGTTTGCGCTGCGGCAGTTGCGGGTGGTGCCATCTTTGCGGCGGCGCACGTACTGCTTGAACAGCACCTGGGTGAACTGCATGGAGAGGCCATCGAGCAGCTGCACCGCCCAGACCAGATCGGATTCACCAGGGGCACCGACAAAGGCTGCCTCCAGCTTGGTGCCTGGCATGGCATTGGCGAGGGCGTCGATACGGGCCTTGAGGGTCTTCTTGGATAGCGGCAGCTGGTTGCGTTTTGGCGTCGGCAGGCGGCTGATGGCAAAACCAAGATGGCCAGCCTCGGCGGCCGGCCCTGTGTTGTTCTGGTGGTTCATTGGTGATGGTTACCCGACAGCGCTTTGATGTTGTTCCGGCATGAGGTCAGCGCATGGCGGGCATGCCTCGCCATCTTTCTGGCTGCGACACACTGGCGCAGGGTGAGGGCGACCGTGCAGCGGGGGCGAGGTGATAGCTGGCGCATGGCCAGCAGGTCGCGCTGGTAGCTGCGCAGGCGGGCCTCGTCGCCCATCATGGTGTCGAACCATCTATCTACACGGGTTTGCAGGTCGGTGATCAGGCGGTGGCTCATTTGATGGTCTCCCCCAGCCCGTGGAGCGGTTCGCAGTCTGCCCACCACTCGGCGATCTCTCTGGCCAGCGCCACCTCACCGCCACCCAGCGCCAGCCAGTACACGGCGCGGATGGCGCCCAGAGCCAGCAGCTCCTGGGTGATATTGCGGTTGCGCTTGGCGTCGCAGCCCGAGGTGTTGAATTCCTCCTGTGCCGCCTCCCAGTGCTTGGTCAGCGGGCTGACCGGCGCCGGCGGCTGCATATGGGTGGGGCCTTCCTCTGTGGTGCCCTGGTCATCCTGCGGGGCCTCCAGTTCAAACAGGTCTGTCATGCCAGCGTCTCCTCGTCGTCGCGGTCTGCATTGGCCTCGCGGCTGGCCAGTGCCAGCAGCCCATACATCGCCAGCAGCAGCACTGCTGAGCGAGTGACAACCAGATCCTCACGCCGCAGGCCATCACCCTGGTTCAGCTCTGCCAGCAATTGCACGACCAGCTCGCCGGTGTCCTCGAAGGCAGCCAGCCGCTTGCTCAGCTCGTCGGCTGACCTATAGCCAATGCAATGAGCGGCGGCCGACATGGCGACCAGGCTGGTGTTTACCTCACCGACAAGCGGCTCTGGTAGCGAATCGCCGTTAACGCCGACCCAGTCGCTCAGGCTGGCGGCGGTGGTTTTGACCACCCCATACAAATCCAGCACAGCCAGCTCTGCGGCCAGACGGGCCCGCATTGCCATTGGGTTTACATAGACTTCGCTCATGCCTCATCCCCCATCACGGAGTCGTCATCGAGCAGATCGGCAGGGCGGCTGGTCACGACCAGTTGCACCTGGATGTACTCATCACCGGAGTAGAGCTCGCCCAGTGCGATGCGGTTTTCCTGCTCGCCGGTGGCCAGCAGCTCGGTCAGCAGCGGCAACACGGCCCGCTCTGCCCGCTTGGCGATGTGAATGGCGTCGATGCTCATGAATGGGCCCTCCGGTTCATGGTGTGGAATAGCTGATGCCAGCGCTGGTTCTGTTTGGCCTGGGCCATCAGGGACTTACCCTCCGACCCACGGTAGAGGTAGGAGTAATCGGTGCTGGCGCGAAGCCGCGCCGTCAATTCGTGCACGGCGGCAATGGCGGTTTGCCGGTTGACCGGCTGTAACAGCGTGTTCATGCCACCCCCTCGATGATGCGGATAGCGCCAGAGGTCAGGCGCTCCATACGGGCGTACCCGTTTTGGCCGCGCAGCCAGGTGGTGCCGCAGTTGATGTAACCGCGGCGGACCAGATAGGCGCTGGCGGCCTTGATAGTCGGTTCGGTATGACGCGTGATAACGGCGGCCATGATCAGATCCCCCCACGGCTGTTGACGCATGACCAGACCGCACGCCAGGCCATGGCGGCCGGGCGTTCTACGGCATGGATCAGGTCAGGGCTGGAGTTGTAGCGGCTGCCCATGCGGGCCAGCTTGCGGTTTTGCAGGCGCAGGTTGCGCACGGTGTCGAGAATGGCTAAAGTTGGCATTCGACCTCCTAGTCGATAAGTGACTGATGAAAGCCCGCTGGTGTTGGTGCACCGATAGCGGGTTTTTTATTGCCCGATGGCTCGCGGGCCGCGTTGTGTCATCTGGTTGGCCGCCAGCACGGCCCGCTTCATCCGCAGCTGGGCGGCTCTCTCCCTCTTCTCTCTCTCGATATCCCCGATGGCGCGGGTGACCGGCGCCGGGTGCCACACCTGGGTGTCACAGCCGCCGCGAAACTCCCCCTGGTACTCCAGCGCGATCACCGCGAGCCGGATCGCCTCGCGCTGCGCGTGGGGCAGGGCGGACAAGGTGGCCGTCATCAGCTCGCCCCGTGGCTGGCGGGCGATGGCACAGATGGCCGCTTTCTTTGCCTGACTCAGGGCCAGCCAGTCGGTGTTCAAGCTGGAACCGGTCTTGCCGAACAACTCCCGCAGGATCTGGCAGCCGGCGGTGTTCATGGCCACTTGCTCATCGGGGGTCAGCCCCGCCAAATTGCGTTGTTCATGGTCGATGCGTTGCGTTTGCATGGGGTTCTCCTTGCGGTATGGGGCCTAGGCCCCTTCCTGTTCTGCAGCGGTTTCTGCGACCCCGGCCTGCTTGAGCGCCTCAATGGCGGGGAACGGGCGAGGGTGGGTTGGGATGGGCTGGGCGGTATGCACGACCGGCAGTACCACCGCCGGGTTTCTCAGTTCTGCCGGTTTCAGCTCTGCCACAATTTCGGCCAACACCTTGCAGCGGAAATTGCACTCAACATTGGAGCATCGCTGATATGACTCGAAAGACAGCAGGCTCATTGGGCGAGTCGTGCGGCTGGTCATACGGCTCTTGCAGTGGGGGCAACGTAATCTCATGGTCTGGTCTCCTAGGCGCCGAGGGCGGCGCGGGCCATATCCGCAGCGCATGCCAAGCTGGGGATGGCGTGAAATCTGTCTTCGACCTCGGTGGCCAGCAGCACCAGGTGCTCGATGCCTGCCCACAAGCCGCCGACGACGGTGTTTCGGTGTGACTTGGTGACGCGGTCACCGGCGAGAAGGGTGGTGGCTTGGGCGGTGACGCCCATGATCTGGGCGCCCGCGTTGAGCGCCTGCTGGGCGCGGGCTTCTGGCGCAATCGGGGCCGCCCCCGGCAGACGAACGGCAGTCAGGCCACAGTCAAACAGCAGGCCATCAAACAGGGTGTCGTCCCCGGTCGCCTGGTAGAGGCCGATAAGATCGAGGGCGGAAAGCTTGTGCTTCTCGCTGGCGGGGTTGAACTTGTTGTGCAGCGTCCCTTTTGGCAGGCCGAACTCGCGCTCCAGCTCGCTGAGGTTGTGCGCCTGCTTGAAGAGATCGCAGGCCGCCGAAAAGTGGTTGTGTGAAATGCGGGACTGGTTTGACACTCTGATTTCCCTCCAAAGGTCGCTATGGTTAGCTGGCGAGAGTGAACAGGGACGACGAGTGTCCCGCCATCTGCTTGGCGATAAACACATGCACCTTGACCATCACCAGCTCATTGGCGCGCGTTTTTTCCATGACATCGAGCCGACCGGTTTTGACCCAGTGGCGGGCGGTATCGACAGACACACCGACCCACTCGGCAAACTTGGCGATGGGCATCAGCGGCGGGAGGTCTGCCGAGATCACCAGATTGATCGCGCTGACGGCGGGAGCCTGGGTCGGCCTGGCGGCTGGATTGATATGACGGGGTGGCATGGTGGTTACGCCTTCCCTGGTTGTGCTTTGGTGGGGGAATCCTTGGCGGCGGCCGTCGCCCGCTGGACGCTGGGGATCGCCTCCAGCGGGGTGCCCGGCGCGACGCGCTGATAGGGGCGCTGTTGGCCAGACGGGGCAGCGGGGTCGGCTTTCAGCGCACCGCCGGTCACCACCTCGATCTGGTAGGCGCGGCCCTGGGGGATGGTGTCGCCCCACTGGGAAACGGCCGCCTCTGAAATGTTCAGCTTCCTCGCCAGCTCAGCCGCTGAACCGAAGTAGTTGATGGCATCTGCTTTTTTCATACTCCCCAATCCCGATCTTAAGTTCGAATTGAGTTAATCCTATCTTATGCTCGAATCACAAGCAAGCTTAAGATCGGAATGCCGAGGTTAAGCTAGCTTCATGCACATCTCAGATCGTATTTTCAGTAGAAGGTCAGCCCTTGGCCTCTCCAAAACCGCTCTAGCCAAAGCCGTCGGCGTCACTGATGTTTCGGTCGGTAAGTGGGAGTCAGGGCAAAACCAGCCAAAAGGCCGCTACCTCAACGACTTAGCGGCTGCGCTTGGTGTGTCTGTCGATTGGCTGCTGACGGGGAAAGAAGAAGGCACCATGGGCGTCTCGGAGCCCCCGTTCCCGGGTTACCGCAACGTCGAACCCGCCGAGATCCCACAAGGAACGCGGGTCCCCATTCTCAGTTATGTGCAGGCAGGCCAGTGGCGCGAAATGTGCGAACAGGCCACGGCGTTTGATGGCAGCCTGGAGTATGTCGCGGCGGGTGTCAGTGTCGGCAGCTGCGCGTTTGGTCTGTGGGTGCGCGGCAACTCCATGGAGCCGGACTTCAAAGAGGGCGACTTGTTGATCGTTGACCCTGACGAGGCTCCCAAGGCGGGTGACTTTGTGATCGCCAAGAACGGCAGCGAAGAGGCCACCTTCAAAAAATACCGCTCCCGTGGTGAATACGACGACGGCCGCCCTCGCTTCGAGCTGGTGCCCCTCAATGATGACCATGAAACCCTGAGCACCGACCAAACCCACATCGCCATCATCGGCGTGGTGGTCGAGCACCGCCGGATTTTGAAACGGGGCGGGTAATGGTAGAGCACCAGATTTTTAGAAAACGCGAATGAATTGGCATCAGCATGGAGCAGGTATGACCGAGAGTGTGCTTGAACAGGCAATCAAGCGATTAGCCCAAAGCCTGACACCCATCAGCGGGGTTGCGAACCCAATAGATAAATCGAAGGCCATTGGACTGTTTAAGGCCTTGCTGAGTCACGGCCACGCACTCACGTATCACCCCATATATGACATCTTGGTTGAATGCGGCTGGCCCTCTGATCAAGCCAGCGATGCCGCTGATTTGGCTGAGGCGGTTGGAGTGGATCGCTATATCGAGCAGGTATACCCAACGGATTGGGGGTTGCGCGTGGTGCAGAGCATTCTGGCGATTAACCCCGAGGCTGCCGATTAAGCCTCACCGCTTCGAGTTTTGAATATAACGGATCATGCTCAGGCTTCTTTTTGTACGTTTGCCAGTACAGCTCAATGAAGATCAGCAGGTCGTGGTGAAAATCAGCAGCGCTCCCCCATTCGTCGGTGAACCCTGGGTGTTTCAGCGCGTTGAAGTAGTCGGTAGCTGCTAGGGCTAATTTAAAGTCCGTTGGCAGCGCTGAGTCGCGCAAGCGTTGGCCGCGCTCGGTTTTTAAGTGGCTCATCGTGGCTCCTGAAAGGGGGGATATTCACGGCATGTTACCAGATAGCTGGCTGAATTGTCGGCGGGGTGGGTGAGGGTCAGGTGGCGTCCTGTGACAGGATCAGTAACCGCGCCCGGTCGAGCAACAAGCATTGCAGGGCGAAGTGTTGGAGCTGGTCGAAGGTATACCAGCGCTGACCAGACAGGGCGAGCGGATACAATTTGCCGTTGACCTCCAAGTCTGCGTGACGGGTATAGAGGGTTGCTAGTGCAAAAAACATCATGTTCAAAAATTGTCTTAACCGCTGGCGCAACCCGGTCGGGGTGTGGGTCAGCACCACGGCATCGAAACGATCGGAAGACTCAAAGTGCGCCAACCGATAAGAGTGGCAGATAACGGTGAACATGGCGGACATCTCCTAATAGGCGGGACGTTAAATGAGCAAAATTCGTTACCGAGAAGCTGGCAGCCTGTATCTGAACATACAGGGTCATGATGCGACACCGCTAACCGCGTTGCTGGAAGAGCATGGGGTTGAAAACGGTGGCGCGATCGCAACCTACAGCGACGGTGCTCAGTATTTTATCGAAGTGTTTGACTGGATTGCACAAAACCCTGAGCAGGTAAAAGCAATATGCGCGGTGCTCGTTGCGCTTGTCAGTCGTTTTAACCGTTGCAGTGTCAAAGCTATCGTCGAAGGCAAGCAGATTGAAATCAACAATCTTAGCGCCAAGAACGCGACAGCCTTGGCCAAAGAGTTAAGCAATGGGCCGGTTCGGCAGATCACGGTTGACCTGAGAGCAGTCGATGATGAGTAGCAATGACGGCAACTTCACAGCGTATCGTCCCCGCGGCATCGATGAGAACGGGCAAGAGGTGTTTGAGCTGGTCCCGCTTAATGACGATTACCCGCCCATGCACTCCGACCGGCAGCACATCGAAATCATCGGCGTGATGGTCGAACACCGCATTTTTAGAAAACGATAGGGCGCTAAAGCGCCCTATTTGCTAATTGAAATTTGTTAACAGCCTTATGTCTACGGCCATTTTAATTCAATGAATTTCATTTAAAGGGAATTATAATGTTTGACAACAGCAAGATAATTGATAAAGAGGCATTCTTTATCTACGAAAAATCAGATGGAAGCACTGAAGGCTATCATGTTGTTAATATCAGTGTCAGTGACCATCATTTGCAAGGCGTTGCGTTACCCAAAAAACAGTTCAGAACTTTCCGCATTGACAGAATACTGGGCATGTTCAGCAGCGAAAATGAATTGCTTTCTGTAGACGTGCCATCATTGCTCGATTCATCACAGCCAAGGTTGTCAAAATCTCGCCCGAAGCAATCTACAGCTAAAGCTGAAATTGCATTCACTGGATTTTCAAAATCTGATAGAGATCGGTTAGAAACCCAAGCTGAAAGCGCTGGCCTAACTATTAAGAAAGACGTGACTAAACGGCTCTCTTACCTCTGTTGCGGTCCCAATGCAGGCCCGTCTAAAACAGCAAAAGCACGGGATGCTGGCGCTCTCGCATTAACCGAGCAACAGTTCATAGACCTCATTACTACTGGTGAGCTCCCAGAGGTAGGCGAATATGATCTCATTATGGGCTCTACAGGTAATGAGCCAAGTAATGACATAGACTATATTCGTGACACATTTACAACATGGCGCACTTTGCCAAGGCGGCAATGCCTCATCGCTCGCTTCATTGACGGCTATGCAGCTGGATGGCGTTTTTGTGTCCATGAGGCTCACCGACCATCTTTAGATATTAAGTTGACAGCTATATCTACCTCTAACTCAGACAAACCTAAAGAAAAGATCTCGAAGAGTGTTTGGACTCAAGGCCACGCTTTTAACTTTATCGGTGGTGAGCTGATTTGCAGTCACATCTCAGGCCATCGAGGCCCATGGTCTGAATTTGTAAAAATGACAAATGAACGAGCGCTGTCGGTTAAGTTTTCAACCCCTGCAGGGTATGACACTGTTGATCGCATAGAGGGTGAATTTACCGGGGTTCTGCGTAGGAATAATGCAAGCTCTGCTCAGGGTGAACGAGCACAAGACCGAATCCCTTTGGCTATCAATTCTCAAACCTATGATGAGGGGACTGTAACGGTCGCTGTATCTCAGCCAGATGGTGAGCGCTTGGTCGAGATTGAGCGCATAACCCTTACTCAAGTTGAGTTTGTCGCGCTTCTCCAAAATGGAAGCTTCACGCGAGCAATATCACTACCAGATGGCTCATCCTCGATCGAGATTTACAACCCATTTGAGCGAGATGGCTTACATGAGCAGGCTCATCAACTTGAAACAGTATGACCGTCCGTAAACTCGATGACGACAAGCCTAAGCTCTGGCTTGTCGAGGTCTACCCCCAAGGCCGTGACGGCCCCCGCAAGCGCAAGCGCTTCGCCACCAAGGGCGAAGCCTTGGCGTGGGAAAAACACATGCTGGCCCAGCCCTGGCAACAGCCAGAGGCGAGCAATGTGGATGAACGGCGGCTGAGCGACCTGGTGGCACTCTGGTATGGTCGCCACGGCCAGACCCTGACCGATGGCGACCGCCGTCGTGACAAGCT
Source organism: Aeromonas sp. Y318-1 (assembly GCF_027706125.1). NCBI lineage: Bacteria > Pseudomonadati > Pseudomonadota > Gammaproteobacteria > Aeromonadales > Aeromonadaceae > Aeromonas > Aeromonas sp. Y318-1. The sequence continues at coordinate 184,768 of NZ_JAPDCM010000009.1, read as the reverse complement.
GGTCTGGCTGGCGGAGGCGTTGGGCAACCCCCTGGCGACCGAGTTCACCGCCCAGCAGTTTGCGGCCTACCGTGAGCGGCGACTGGCGGGTGAACTTTATGTGCCCGGTCAGCGCAAACAGGTCTCCCCGACCACCATCAACCGCGAACTGCTCTACCTGCAGGCCGTGTTCAACGAGCTCGGCCGCCTGGGGGAGTGGGCCCACGGCAACCCGCTCGAGGTGCTGCGCCAGTACAAGGTGCAAGAATCCGAGCTGGCGTTCCTCAATCAGGATGAAATCGAACAGCTGCTGGCAGCGTGCGCGGGGCTGAACGACTTGTGGCTGATCGTGATGCTGTGCCTCTCGACCGGTGCGCGTTGGTCTGAGATAGAAAAGCTGACCCGCTCACAGGTCGGCATCGGCCGGTTGACCTTCACCCGCACCAAGGGCAAGAAGAACCGCACAGTGCCGGTGGCCGGCTGGCTATTGGCCTTGCTGCCCAAGCGAACCGGCCGCCTGTTCGGTGACTGCTACGCCGAGTTCGAGAAGGCGCTGCGCCGCGCCGGGATCACCCTGCCTGCTGGCCAGCGCACCCATGTGCTGCGCCACACCTTCGCCAGCCACTTCATGATGGGCGGCGGCAACATCCTGGTGCTGCAGCGCATCCTCGGCCATACCGACATCAAGATGACCATGCGCTATGCCCACTTCGCCCCGGACCACCTCGAAGACGCGGTCAAACTCAACCCGATCACCGCGATGAAAAATGGCGGCAAAGTGGCGGCAGCGCTCACCAGCGACACCCAATAACCCCCACCCATCCCCAAGCAAACCCGCGAAAACACGGCAACTCATTGATTCACAACGGCTGGCGATGGTTTCAAAATCCGCCGGTGAATAACCGTGTCGGTTCGAGTCCGACCCCGGGCACCATTTTTTCATATCATATCGTGTCATACGGTATCCCAAACCCGCATAGCGTAAGGCTCTGCGGGTTTTTTGTTGTGTCTTGTCGTATCATATCGTGTCGATACATGCCCCCAAATCTGGGGGCCTTTTTGGGGGCCTAAATTTCTACGAGTGAATTTAGGCCCCCAGAATACCGGCCAAGCGTTGCCGCGTAAGGGCTGCACGAAAAAAGTTTAGGCCCCCACTGATAACGATTTGTGCCCCCAACATTGGAGATTTAGGCCCCCAATGCCTTTGAACGACATCACAGCAAGACAAGCCAAATGGAGCGGCAAACCAAGTGGGGACAAGCTGACCGATGAGAAGGGGCTTTTCCTGCTGGTCAACAAGTCAGGCAAGTACTGGCGCTTGAAATACCGATTCGCTGGCAAGGAGAAGAAACTAGCCATTGGGGTCTACCCTGAGGTGTCGCTAAAAGAGGCGCGAGCCAGGCGAGACGACGCCCGGAGATCTATCGCTGAAGGTGTTGATCCTGGCCTTGCCCGCAAGCAGGACAAGATCGCCGGGCAGATAGTCAGGGAGAACTGCTTTGAAGTGCTCGCCAGGGAGTGGCATCAAGGCCAGTTGGCGCGATGGAGCCCAAGCCACGCCGCCAGGGTGATCGAGTCACTGGAGGCTGACGCATTCCCTGATCTCGGTGCTGTACCCGTTACCGAACTGACAGCCCCCATGATGCTCGATGCGTTGCGCAAGGTGGAGAAGCGCGGCGCGTCTGAAACCGCCGGACGCGTGTTGCAGCGGATCAGCGCCGTGATGCGCTACGCCATTCAGACAGGACGAGCGAGCAGCAACCCAGCGCAAGACCTCAAGGGGGCGCTTGTAGCCGCCAAGAAAGAGCACCGCCCCGCACTGCCCAGGGCTGAGCTGCCGGAGTTCTATCGGCGCTTGGCCGCTGAGCCAATGAATCAGGCAACCCGCCTCGCCTTCCATCTGCTGATGTTGACCATGACCCGCCCAGGTGAGGTGCGCTTTGCCCGTTGGGATGAGTTCGATCTCGAGCGGGCAGAATGGCGGATCCCCGCTGAGCGTATGAAGATGCGAGCCCCGCACCTCGTTCCCCTATCCCGCCAGGCGCTGGCCGTGCTCGATGAGCTGCGCGGCCTGACGGGGCATTGTGAGCTGTTGTTTCCCAGTGAGCGCCGTCTGACTACCCCAATCAGTGAGAACACATTGAGCTATGCCATGGGCCGCATGGGATACAAGGGGACAGCCACACCGCATGGATTCAGGGCGCTAGCTTCTACAACACTGAACGAAGAGGGCTTTAACCCTGACGTGATAGAGCGCCAATTAGCCCATGCAGAGCGCAACAAGGTGAGGGCAGCGTATCACCGTGCCGAATACCTGGACGACCGTCGCAAGTTGTTGCAGTGGCTGGCCGATTTCTACGAGTCACAACAGGGTGGCAATGTACGGCCTATTAATTTTAACAGAGCAGGATAATCGCATTTTGTAGATAACAGTGAGGTAATACTAATTATGGTTGAATTGCGTACTATACCACCACTTGAATATTTTAAAATTGACAGGGCAGCCGATATATTAGGATGCGAAATTGAAGATATTCTTCATTGGAATCTTACAGGTGCTACTCACTTGAACATAATATTCCATGAAACAGGAAGACGCTACAAATTAATTAGTGCCGAAACAAATAATATTCCTTTTAATGTTTGTGAAGGAGTAAACACAAGGGAAGACGTCATTGGCATTTTATCTGAATGGCATGCGGAAAATGAATTAAATAAATCAATACATATTTTCGGAATGACTTGCCGTGACGAAAAAATGAAATGGATAGGAAGAGGTGGGTATTCCATTGTTGATATTTTCATTCGTTCTACTAAAGATCCTTGCTATGACCATTTAGAGCCAAAAAGAGAAATTTCCCCATTTGGGTATTTTTTCGCCCTCATCGACAATAAAGGTATTAATCATTTAATTAAAGGTGAATGTGTTGATGAATTTTATATTGGTGCCTATCTAGATGGGGTTAGTGTAGCTGATTCAAATTTTGCGCATTTCACTTTATCGATGGATGGCAGAGAGTTATTAAATTCATTGGTCATTGAATATGAAGAGGTAAAGAAGCTGCAATATCATATCGTGCGCGGCAAGAAATTTGATTGTGACGCATCGGAATTGTCACCATTTGAAAAAATGCATAAAAATAAACGTAATCATCATGAGGAAAAGAGAGAGGAAATTTACGCTGCCGCATTCTATGCATTATTTAACTGGTCTGATGAACTTGGTGTCAACAGTGAGCAGCTACAGGGAGTTGCTGCAAATAAAATAACAGAGGCTATATGTAACCATTCTCAGTTTCTTTTTGGGTCGGATAATCCGATCCTTAGCCGTGAAAAAATATCAAAACTTTTAGGTGCTGCAATAAATACGGGAAAGGTGCATAAGAGCAAGTAGCCCGCGCCTAACCAACGTCAGGTAGACGCTACCCAACATCAGGTAGACGCTACCTGCCGCTGAAAATCAGCAAATCTATGTTTTCATAGCTCCAACACGTAAAGCCACGCATTGGAGCTACACGCCATGAAAACCACATCCCCCCATGCATTACCGCAAGAAGGCTTTGTAAGGGTTGCCACAGTAGCCCACACGCTGAACATTTCCATCGGAACTGTCTGGCGCTGGTCTGCGGCTGGCAAGTTCCCTAAGCCGGTCAAGATTTCTGGCAAAGTTACCGGTTGGCCTGTCGCCGAAGTGCGTGCCTGGATTGCAGCGAAAAGCGCTACCATCAATCAACCTGTCAGTAACCAAGCAAACTCATAGCAATGCGCGTGCTCTGCCATCATTGTGGTGGTGTTGGTGTTATCACCAAGACTGATCGAATGTCTGAAAACGTCTCTAATTTGTATTGTCGATGCAAATCGGATGATTGTGGGCATACCTGGGTTTCTGTGCTCGCATATAAACATACGATAAGGCCATCTGCTAATAAGGTTAGTGCATTGATATTGCAGCTCATAGATTCGTTGTCACCTGAGGATAAAAAACAAATCATTATCGAGTTGTCAAAAGCAAAATAGTGCTTTCTCATAACAATACTTGGGGTTTTCAATGAGTACATCTGAATTAAAAACAGACTGGGTATGTATCGCCACGGCTGGCAAAACCATTGATGGACGGGAGATAAAGCCTGAATGGCTAACCCAAATGGCCGCAACCTATAATAAGGAGTTTTATACAGCGTGCCTATGGCCTGACCATTACCGCGTTAAATCGCTTGGCAGTGTCGATGCACTCAAATCAGAAGTGGTGAATGGTATCGTCAAGCTGTTTGCCATCATCAAGCCATCGCTTGAACTTATCACATATAACAAGGCATCCCGTTATATGTTTTGTTCCATCGAGCCAGAGCCTGATTTCGCTGGCACTGGTAAATGGTATTTGCCAGCACTAGGAGTTACCGACGAACCAGCGAGCGTCGGCACTACACACATGAAATTCAGCAAAAATAATGCCCTTATTGGGCAGTCACAATGCTGGACTAACAAAGCAGAGACATATATGAAAAATCAACCGATAAGCTATACAGATTTAATAAATAATATCAGCATACTATCCATGCAGGTGGCTGATAAAGAATTTCGTATTGACCCTACCGGCAGCGGCTTACTGCGCTCTGCCATTGTGCAAGCAACCCCTATGCTGGAACTGCTGACGTTTCTGGACGTAGACGACCATACTGCGCCGCTCTTTGACCCTATGACGGACGGGCTGCGCTCAGGTCGCAAGGATGGCGAGCGCTTCATCGTGCCTGCACGCCCAAGCCAGCGCGATCTGACCTTCCATGAAATAGACAGTAGCGCCGTCTGGACATGGCGCCAGCTTGCTCAGATGTTGTCAGGGCTGAGCCAGACCCAGGCCAACGAGCTGCTGGAATCATTGGCCTTGGCTGCCTTTGGTGATGATCTGCTGCGCGTTGGCTTCCACGGTCAATTTGCTGCCGATAACACCGACCCGGTTGCGAACCCCAACGGTGAGGACGTGATGCCGGGATGGCATGCCATTGCTTTGGCTGCCGATCCTGGTGGTGAACGGGTGGTGCGCTCTGCTGTCACATTCGATACCAAAGGCACCGGCGACTATGTCGACCTCGATACCATGGCTTATGCCCTGATAGCCAAGCTACCGGCGGCATATCGCAATGATCCACGTTTGCGGGTCATGGTGGGCGGCGAGCTGCTACGGGCACACAAGCAGGCCTATTTGCAGCCTGGTCAGGTGCGTAGCAAAGACCAGCAGATGAAGATCGCCGATATGCCTGTACTGTCGCACCAGCGCATGCCGGGCAACTACCTGGCCGTGACCTTCCCAGAGAACCTGCAAATCATCAGCGCCAGCCATACCCACCGCCTCAATGCAGATGAACTTGGCGACATCAATAGCTGGGGTTTGCGGTATATCAGATCCCAGACATATGAGCTTGGCGATAAAACCGCCTACGCCGCCTTTGACGACATCAGCATCACTACCAAGGAGTGACCCCATGGAACAGATACAACATACCCAGGAAGTACAGGACGTGGCACCTATTGCGCTGGATGAGTGCATCGCCACCTGTCGCCGTGAGCACAACATGATGGCGGGGATTGATCGTGAGGTGCAGGCGCTGCGGGAGAATCGCCAGCAACTGCTGGAGCGGATGGCACAGGCCCAGGTGCGCCGTGATGAGATCCGCCAAGGCCGGGTAGATGGGCTGGTGCGCGGTGAACAGAGCCAGAAAGCTACTGACGATGAGTATCGTGAGCTTGGCGAGCTTATCGCGGATGGTCAACTGGCTATTAACCAATCAGAACAACAGGAGCGGCGTTTTATCTTGCCGCTGTATGAGGCTCATAAGGCCGTTGTCATAAGCCGTCAGGCCGTGGAGCGTTGTTACGCCAAGGTGCTGGATGCTGAGGCACAGGGCATTCTCAAGGCGCTTAGGCCGCACCTGGAGAAGCTGGCGGCCATCACCAATACCAAGGGCCGTGTTATAGGGGTTGGGATGGCATATGACTGGGTAAACGGTGAATTGATGGGGGCATTTCGTCAGGAGCTAGGCAGTGACATGCTGGAATATGCAGACGAGAACGAAGCCGCTATGGCACTGCTGGCCATGGACATCACGCCGAGTGCCGCTGACCTTTTCGACCTGTGCGACACCCCAGGCAAGATGCAGCGTTTTCGCCGCGAAATGAGCGCATAAAAATGGGGGCCAACCCATGGCCCCCACTTCACTTCGTACTATCCCACCGCTATTCAATCAACCCGATGAGAGATTGATTAAAATGCACTCTATCAAAGACCAAGATCTGACCAAAGCACTATTTCGCTCGCAAGCGGGCTTGCCTGATACGGTGCGACACGGTACGATCTTCATTGCTACCACCTTAGACAAGTGGTGGCATGGCTGGCGGATTAGACACCCGCAAGCAGAATCACTCGATGAAAATATGCCTCATATCCCGAAACTTCGGCCACTGCGCCGGAGGTTTATCCAGTTTCGGGGCATGGGTCGGGAGCCAAAGAAAACGCCCCGGCTGCGCCTATCCATCGAGGGGCGCTGTCTTGCGGCTACCCGATCCGCCATCGTGTCAAACTCGATGGAAATTACCCTCATGATCTATACCTTCCTGATCCAACGCTCCCGCGCCTGTCGCGTGGTGGAGCTGTCCCGTATCCGCACCATTTCCGCCTTTGGTCAGAACGAAGCCCAGGCGCGCGCCGCCTTGGCGGGTTTGCCCCTGGTGTTCATGTCCCGCATCCCGAGCAACAAGGGGGTGGCCGCATGAGAATGCCATTCACTTTCTTTGCATGGGCGGCAGCCAGCGAACCCGGCTTCATTGGCCCTATCAATCCACGCACCGGCAAACGCTCGCAAGCGGGCAGCCTGAGCGCCTTCCCTACCCGTAAAGCCCGAGCCGAATTCATTGCCAAGACCCAAGGGGCGGCTGTTGCCGTGACCGCCAAAGAGGCCCGCCAGTTGAAGGCCGGTTTAGATGACCGGGCATTTCGTGAACTGGTCGATCTGCTGGTTGATGAGATGGCAGGGGGTGAGCGATGAGACAGAGCAATGAGCAGAACGGACAGGGGGCGAGCTACCCAATGCAGGGCCTGAAATTACCCTTTCTTGTCCATTTCGACATGCTGCCGCGCTGGCTGATGGATATCACGTATGAAATCCGGACTTACAGGGGCGTGGAGCAAGGTGGTTTTAATGAATCGCTGGTGTGTTTCAAACCGACGACCGGAGACCAAATCATCCGAGCGGAAGCGTTAGCCATTGAGATAACCAAAATTTGCCAGGAAGAACGGCAGGAGCAGCAACGGAAAGCGATGGTAGGAGGTGTCCAATGATCGAATTTGAGCAAGATAACGGCTATCCCATGCAGACCATCAAATTGCCGCTGCCGCTTCCTGTCGAAATGCTGCCTGGCTGGCTGATGGAGCTCACCCATGCGGTTGACTATCGCCTGCATCATGGTGCCTTTGGCGACTATCAGACCGTGGTGCGCTTCAAGCCTGAGACACATGCGCAAATTCTGCGGGCAGAGATATTCGTGATTGAGGTCGCCAAGATCTGCAAAGAGGAGCGACAGAAACAACAAGAACAAGGGGAAAGCCATGAGCGCGAATAACAACAACCATGCGAGCGCGGTCTCTGATGTCGCTGCGGCGGCCTGTGGGCACTGGCCCGGCGTCTTGGCATCACTGGGCATTGATGTTCCTAGCGGGCGCAAGCATGGCCCCTGTCCGGCTTGTGGCGGTAAAGACCGTTTCCGCCTCGATGACAAAGGGGGGCGCGGCACGTTCATTTGCAACGAGTGCGGCGCGGGTGACGGGCTGGACTTGGTTGCCAAAGTAACCGGCAAACCAATCAAGGAGGCCGCCGCTATGGTGGCCCCTCTGGTGGGGCTAAATGGTGCGGGGATGGACCCTGCAGAACGTGAGCGCTTGCAGCAGCAACAGCAGAACAGGGAAGCGCAGGAGCGCAAGCAAAGCGAGCTGATGCGCAAGAAGGCCGCCCGGCGGGCCGCTGACATCGTGGAGGACAGCCAGAAGGGGCATTCCCCCTATCTGGTCGGTAAGCGCGTGAGGTGGCCACATGGGCTGATGACGCGCACGGTGATCGCCATTGGCAAGGAGAGCTTTCCCCATGGTTCAACCGTGGTTCCACTGACCGATGAAGGCGGCTACCTGGTGAACGTGCAGCTTATCCGGCATGACGGATCCAAGAGCTATCTGGCAGGCGGTCAGAAACAAGGGGCTTATCACCGCATCGATGGCGGGGATCTGATTGCCGTTGTGGAGGGGTATGCCACCGGGCTATCTGTGCACCTGGTGACCGGGGCAACGGTCTATTGCGCGATGGACGCCGGCAACCTGGTGAACGTTGCCGGCACAGCTCGCCGGCAACATCCCCAGGCGATGATCTTGGTGTGTGGTGACAACGACATAGCCAAGCAGAGCAACCCAGGCAAGGTCAAGGCCGAGGAGGCCGCGCAAGCCGTGGGGGGGCTGGTGTCGCTACCGCCTGCCCCAGGTGATTGGAACGACTATCACCAAGCCTATGGGCGCGATGACACCAAGGCGGCGATCATGGGGGTGATCCCCGTTGTATCGCCGGAGACCGACAAGCCAAAGGCGGCCAGCCAGAAGAAGCCCAAGGGCCAGCAGGCGGCCAAGCAGGCAACCCCGGACAGCGCACAGGGGGTGAGCACTGAGCCAAACCCAGTAAGCGCGGTGCAAGAAGGGGATCCCGGCTTCCTGCCGGATCAGCAAGAGGATCCAGCACCGCAGGCACACGATGAAAACGATGATCTGCCGGAAGGGTTCATTATCAAACATGGCGGGCTGTACGGAATTGAGTGGGTCGGGCGCGGTGAAGAGGCACGGCGTGAGGAGGTGCTGTTATCGCCGGTTGTGCGTGTCCTGGCACGTACGGCCAATGAGCGGGGCTATGGTCATGGCAAGCTGCTGGAATGGCAGGACAGCCGGGGCCGCTTGCGTCAGTGGGCTATGCCCATGGAAAGGCTGATCCAGCGCGGGGGTGAGGCGGCGATAGTGTCGCTGGTTGATGGCGGGCTTGGGTTCGTGAACATGGAGAAGCGCAACAAGTTCACCCGCTATCTGATGATGTGCCAGCCTAGCCGCGAGATCACCTGTGTTGAGCACACCGGTTGGCATGATGGGACGTATGTGCTGCCAAGCGGCGGCATTGGGCCGAATGCCGGTGATGTGATCTTGCAATCGGGTGGTTACGTGGACAGTGACTTTACCAGCGCCGGGGAGTTGGCCGATTGGCAGCGCCAGATCGCCGCTGTGGCCGTTGGCAACAGTCGGCTAGGGTTTGCCCTGTCCTTGGCCTTTGCCGCGCCCCTGCTGTCACTGGTAGGGCTTGAGGGGGGGGGGTTCCACCTCAAGGGCGAGAGTACAGATGGCAAGTCAACCATCATGAAGGCGGCAGCGAGTGTTTACGGCCAGCCTGATCGCTATAGCCACACCTGGCGGGCAACGGGTAACGCCATAGAGGGGATCGCTGGGCGGCGTAATGATGCGCTGCTGTGTCTCGATGAGCTGGGCGAACTGGATGGGCGTGAGGCCGGACAAGTGGCCTACATGCTGGCGAACGGGCAAGGCAAGGGGCGTAGCCGTCAGGATGGCGAATTGCGCGAGCGCAAAGCGTGGCGGCTGCTGTTCCTCTCGACCGGTGAGCTTTCCCTTGAAGATCATGCCGCCGAGGCAGGCAAGCGCACCCAGGCAGGGATGGAGGTGCGGACTATCCAGATCCCGAGCAGCACCGGCAAGCATGGGGCGTTTGAGGAGCTGCACAGCCAGCCGGACGGGCGAGGCTTTGCGGACGCGCTCAATGACGCTTGTAAGCGCCACTATGGCACTCCATTCCGTGCCTATGCCGAAGCGTTGGCCGCAGGGCTGGAAGCGTACAGGGAGCGGCTGAAGGCGGATATGAAGCGTTTGGCGCATGAGTTCACTCCGGAGGATGCCGGTAATCAGGTCGGGCGGGCCATCAACCGCTTTGCCCTAGTAGCGGCGGCGGGTGAGCTGGCGAGCGAACTGGGGATCACCGGTTGGCCCCAGGGGGAGGCTACAAGGTCGGTGCGGGTATGCCTCAAGGCGTGGCTCGATGAGCGGGGGCACTTGGGCAACAAGGAAGACAAGGCAGCACGGGATCAGGTTCGGGGCTTTATGGTTGCTCACCAGTTCAGCCGCTTTGCGGACTGGTACGACCCTAATCACCGCCCGGCTAACATGGTGGGTTACCGCAAGGTGGAGGGGGGCATAGTGAGCTTTATCGTGTTGCCGTCGGCTTGGGCGGAGATCACCAAGGGGCGGGATCCAAAGCGAGCGGCTCAGTTGTGCTTTGAGGCGGGTTATCTGCTGACGTCGAAAGACAAGAAGCGATTTCAACGCAAAGTTAGGCTGCCAGGCATGGACGCCCCAAGCTGGGCCTATGTGCTGACCGGGCAAGTGCTGGCAGATGTGGCAGATGGATTGGAAGACGAATAAGCCAGCCAGAAGAACGATCAGGGTCGCTACATGCGGCCCTTGTTTTTTATATGCGGTTAATGTATTCGTGCGCGCACAGCCGCCCGCACGGAACAACAAAAACAATGGGTACAGTGGGAACGTTATATATAAATACCATTGAAAGCCTTGTGTAATAAGGTGTTGCAACGTTCCCACTACACCTGCCATTTGATGGGAACACTATGGGAACAGATGGGAACAAGCTATTCATGTGTACCCACCACCTAATTTTGTTCCCATCATAGCTAGCCTTGGATGGGAACAGAGAAACCCAGCAATGGCGCGGCCTAGAGGGCAATGTTCCCACATTCCCACAGTTCCCATGGTTTTTTGAGTCAGGTGTGCGCAGGTGCGTGCGCGAGTAGCAAAAATCCCCGATGTTGGTCAATACATTTTTTCTCTGGCTGGCGAAATTTATTTTTGCATTCCGTCTTGCGGGGTGGCTCGTTCTGAATTGAAAGTTTGTGATTTATAAACTACAGTTGATGCATGATCGAAATCAAACAAACCGCCACCTTCATGGCATGGGAAAGCAAGCTGAAGGATCAGCGAGCAAAGGCAGCAATTGCCGCCCGGATCTTCCGTCTGGCTAACGGGCTGCCCGGAGACGTGTCGCCCGTTGGGCAAGGGATAAGTGAGTTGAGAATTCATTACGGCCCTGGCTACCGGGTTTACTTCCAGCAGCGTGGGACTGAAATCGTCATCCTGCTATGTGGCGGAGACAAGAGCAGCCAGGCCAGAGACATAGATACGGCGAAACGCCTGGCACATGAGTGGAGACCGCAATGAGCGAACCAATCTATGAGTACGACCCGGCCCAAGCGCTGGATGGTCCTGAGGCGATAGCCGTATTCCTCACGGATGCCCTGGACACTGGAGACGCCGCCTATATCGCCAAGGCCATGGGCGTGGTAGCACGCGCCAAGGGAATGTCAGAACTAGCCAGGGAAACAGGATTAGCCAGAGAGCAGCTATACACATCGTTCAGCGAGCGCGGCAACCCGACACTAAAAACCATGCTGGCAGTGATGCGGGCGCTAGGCGTTGATTTGACTGCCAGGCCGCACACGCAATAACCCCCCCCCATCATCGAGTAGCCACCGAGCATCCAAGCGAAGAGGGCCCCACATTGTGGGGCCCTCTTCTTGTCTGCCTGTGAGCGCCAGAGCATGGCCAAGGAAGGGCGCCGCATGATAAGGCGGCCCACAGACAGGTCGGCATCATACGTGAAGCCAATGCGCTAGCACAGACCGCACAGGAACGCTCAGGAGCGTATCGGACGCTATGGGCATTGCATCCCATACCCAAGACGCCATGAAATCAACACGGACGCGCCCACGCCACGGAAACCGCGCTCAACCGCTCCCGCCTGCGCGGTTCATATAAAAAAATTTTGCAATTTTAAAAATGTGCAAATCATACCGCCAGGGCACGCAGATCCTGGGCAGAAGGGTCGAAAACAAAATTTCACAGAATTTCAATTTTTGAAGAAAAGTGCACAAAACGATCACGGGTAAAAATCACACGAGCACTTTTAAGTTATTGATATACAGTTTGTTTTTGGTGTTTTGCGTGGATTTGTATTTTTTACGTTCAGTTTCGGATAGTGTTTGAGGTTGATAAAAATCCATATAAATCAAATTGTTGCGGTTTTGTGCTCTCGATGAAAAATTTCAATTGTGAAATTTTGAGGCTAAAAGATTTTGGTCACTGTGACGCAAAAGCCAGTGATGAGAACCAAGAAATGGTGACCTGGCAGCATGCTGTTTTACGTGGATTCCGTGAGGTGCAGCCATGCGGCCAGGATCCAATGTGCATCAGGCGCGGCCGATGGTGCAGGAAGCCGCTCAGGGGCTCTCAGGCGGTCGCTGATGCGTTGCGGGTTGTCTTGGGTGCTTGGAGCGCTGCCGACCATGATCGTTCTTCTGGCTGGCCGTCCCTTAGGGCATAATGAAATTCAGTCTGGGGGCCTTTTTGGGGGCACAAAGCAAAATTACACTGGTCATATCGCAATAAAAACAAAGACTTAAATCGTCGTTTCGATAGAGACCCCGGCACCATCAAATTCCAAGACAAAAGGCCATCAGCAATGATGGCCTTTTGTTTTTCCGCTTTTCCCCTTTCCCCTTTCTCATCGCTCTTCCGTTTTCTGGCTGATATCGACAGGCCGGCTTGCTCGTCTATGCCCCGCATGACCTCCCTCTGCGCTATTTCGGTGCGGCAGTATGTGTGTGCACAGCGGAAGTGCGCACTTGCTCAAGTTAGCGCGTCCCGTGCGCCAATCTGGTGCATCAGTTCGCTGTGGTAAGCATAACTTAATGATTTAAAACTATTTATTAAGTTGGCCTGCTTTGTGCTTTGAAGCACTTATGTCGCCATGATGCCGCTCATCCGAGGAATGATGGGCGGGGTGGTCACCAGTGTGTAGCGAATGTGGATGTACGTGAATCGTCGGTTTCGATGTTCATATCAGGAAATGGACCCGGCCGGGAGCCGGGACGACAGGGAAGGAGATGGCTGTATGCTCAAGAGACTCGTGATGACTGGCCTGTTGGCGCTTGCCGCCTTGCTGGCCGCCCCCAGCTGGGCTGAAGAGGTGGTGGCCGCCTCAGCCGAGGTCGTGCAGGCTGCGGCACCGGCAGTTGTGACCATCAACAAGGGGGACAATACCTGGATGCTGCTGTCGGCAGCCCTGGTGATCCTGATGTCTATTCCGGGCCTGGCCCTGTTTTATGGCGGCCTGGTGCGCAGCAAGAACATGCTGAGCGTGCTGATGCAGGTGTTCACCCTGTTCTCGCTCATCTGCGTGCTGTGGATCCTCTACGGCTATTCGCTGGCCTTTACCGAGGGCAACAGCGTTTATGGCTCCTTCAGCAAGGCGCTGCTCAAGGGAGTCACCCCTGATTCCATCGCCGCCACCTTCAGCAAGGGGGTCGGCATCAGCGAGTTCATCTATGTGGTGTTCCAAGGCGCCTTTGCCGCCATCACCTGCGGTCTGATCGTGGGGGCCTTCGCCGAGCGCATCAAGTTTGCCGCCGTGCTGCTGTTCTCGGTGATCTGGTTCACCTTCGCCTATATCCCGTTGGCCCACATGGTGTGGTACTGGGCGGGGCCGGATGCCTATACCACGGCCGATGCCGCGGCAGCCGCCACCGCGACCGCCGGTTATCTGTTCCAGCACGGTGCGCTGGACTTTGCGGGCGGCACAGTGGTGCACATCAACGCGGCGGTGGCCGGTCTGGTCGGTGCCTACCTGGTGGGCAAACGCCTGGGCTATGGCCGTGACCCCATGACCCCGCACAGCCTCACCATGACCATGATCGGGGCCTCCCTGCTCTGGTTCGGCTGGTTCGGTTTCAACGCCGGTTCCGCACTGGAAGCCAACGGCACGGCGGCACTGGCCTTCATCAATACCTGGGTGGCTCCGGCGGCGGCGGCCCTCTCCTGGACCCTGGCCGAGTGGGTGATGAAGGGTCGCCCCTCCCTGCTGGGCGCGGCTTCCGGCGCCGTCTCCGGGCTGGTGGTGATAACTCCGGCGGCCGGCTTCGTCGGAGTGGGCGGTGGTCTGGTGATGGGCCTCATCAGCGGTGTTGCCGGGCTGTGGGGGGTCCACGGTCTCAAGCGGCTGCTGGGCGCCGATGACAGTCTGGACGTGTTCGGCGTGCACGGGGTGTGCGGCATCCTGGGGGCGCTGCTGACCGGCGTCTTCGCCAGCCCGGATCTGGGCGGTACCGGGGTGTGGGACTACGTCACCAACCAGGTGGCGGAGGGTTACTCCATCCTGGCGCAGGTAAAAATTCAGGCCATCGGGGTCGGCGTGACCATCCTCTGGTCCGGCATCATCTCGGTGGTGGCCTACAAGCTGGTGGATCTGCTGATCGGCCTGCGAGTGAAAGAAGACGCGGAGCGGGAGGGGCTGGATGTCACCACCCACGGCGAGAAGGCCTACAGCCTGTAATCCGCCATCTGTTAGTCAGCAATATTGCCGCCGGCCATGCCGGCGGCTTTTTTATGTCGGATTGTCGGGGTTTGATATCTGGGCCGTCGGGGTGATAGCCCATCCGTGGTCACCATGCCCTCTTATTAGGACAACCCCTGAATCGCGCCGGGGGACTCCGGCTTTTTCGGCAGATAACGCCAGGCGGGGCAATGTCCTCGGTCTTGTTGCTGTTTTATGCCTGCAATTTGGCCGGATCTCCGCTAAACTCTGCCACCTTTTCTTGATGGGGCTGGCCGGGCCGGTTCCATCACCCCTCTTTTATATGTACTTTTGGAGCCGCTCATGCCGTTAGTGGGACATCAACACCAGATCGAGATCCTGGAACTGACCGACAAAGGAGATGGCAAAGGACGCCTGTTCGACCGCCCCCTGTTTGTCGAAGGTTTGCTGCCCGGTGAGCAGGCGCTGGTGGAGCTGACCGAGGTCAAGCCCAACTATCTGCACGGCAAGGTGACCGAGCTGCTCCAGCCCTCCGCCGATCGGGTCGCCGACTTCTGCCCCAACACCGAATGCGGTGGCTGCCAGGTGCGCCCGCTGGCCTATCCGGCCCAGCTCAAGCTCAAGCAGGCGCTGGTGGAGAGTGCGCTGGAGCAGGCCGGGCTGGGTGATACCACCGTCAGGACCATCCTCGGCATGGACAGCCCGTTTGCCTATCGCAACAAGGCCCAATATGCGGTGCGCGGTTGCGACGCCGGCGCCGAGATCGGCTTTTATCGCAAACACTCTCACGATCTCATCACCGCCGATGACTGCGCGGTGCAAGATTCCCTGCACGTCGAGCTGAACGCCCGGGTACGCAACTGGATGCGCGAGCACAACATCGCCGCCTATGACGAAGTGAACCACACCGGCTGTGTACGCAACCTGATGACCCGCAAGGGCTTCAAGAGCGGCGAGCTGATGGTGGTGCTGGTGACCCTGGGCGAGGAGCTGCCGTTTGAAGCCGAGCTGCTGGCGGGCTTAAGCGATCTGCCGGTTACCACCCTGGTGCAGAACATCAACGAGGAACGCACCAACCGCATCCTGGGGGCCACCAACCGGGTGCTGCTGGGCGAAGGGGTGATCCGCGACAAGATCCACGAGCTCGAGTTCGAGATCTCGCCGCTCTCCTTCTTCCAGAACAACCCGAGCCAGACCGATGTGCTCTACTCCAGCGCCCTCGAGTATGCCGAACTGACCGGCAACGAGACGGTGTTCGACATCTACTGCGGTATCGGCACCATCTCCCTGTTCCTGGCTGGCAAGGCTGCCAAGGTGGTGGGGATCGAGTCGGTGGAGAGCGCCATCAGCGATGCCCGTCGCAACGCCGCCCTCAACGGCATCGAGCACACCGAATTCCACGTCGGCAAGGCCGAGCAGCTGATGCCCGAGCTGCACGCCCAGGGCGTGACCGCTGACGTGGTCGTCATGGATCCGCCCCGCAAGGGCTGTGACAAGGCTGTGCTGCAGACCCTGGTCGCCATGGCGCCCCGTCGGCTGGTCTATGTCTCCTGCAACCCGCAGACCCTGGCCCGCGATCTCGCCTGGCTGGTCAAGCAGGGCTTCGTGCTGGATGAGGTGCAGCCGGTCGACATGTTCCCGCACTCCATGCACGTGGAAGCGGTTGCCCGCCTGAGCCTGCCCACCCAGGCGTGAATTGAATTAGCCAGATAGCTCTGATAAAAACGACTCCAAATGGAGTCGTTTTTTTATACCTGTCATTCCGGTATCGAGTCGTGGCATTAGCGGATTCGGAGCAGATAGGCAGAAACGGCAAGGGGACGACAGAGACGAGGAACAGACCATGAAAGGCATCTTGTTACGCTGGCTGGCTCGCTACGATGGCTGGTGCGAAGAGTGGGGACTCACACCGGAGAACCGGCGCAGCTGCGTGCCGGTACGCCGCGAGCAGGATGACGCGCCGCAGACGGAGCTGCAGGGCGAGTCGGAAGCGCTCACTGGAAATTGCGGGTCACGGCACCAGTGACGCTGTTGTAATCGAAGGAGAGGCCAGCCGGATAGGCCGGGAAGCGACCGATGGAGTCACGCAGGGTATAGCGGCAGTTGTCGTGGCGCAGATTGCCTTCTAGTTGGTCATCGGCCGTCATGAGTCGCGAGACATAGTCGCTGGTCGAGGCTGCATCTCTCTCGTCAGCTACCGTCTGGTCGGTATTGAGCAGACCGTCGAACAGACTTTCGCAGTCGTCCGGGCTGCTGACGGAGATCTGGTCGCTCTCACCACCAGGGAAGGGGGTGTCTGGCGCTTGGCCCCCCTGATCCTCCTTGGTGCCCACCGGCCAGCCGCGGCTGTTGATATCGAGATCCTGTTTTCCCATGCCGCTGAAGTTGTAGAGCGCTAGCGGCTCTCCCTTTACCTTGACCGCCCAGCCGGCATGGGCCAGCTGCACCGCGCTGGCGAAGCTGGTGGCGGTGGTGGCGACCGTACTCTTGAGTGCATCATCCTTGAGATTGATGAAACGGGGCAGGGCGGTGACGGCCAGGATCCCCAGCACTATGATGACCAGCACCAGTTCTATCAGGGTAAAGCCGTGGCTTGTGCGTTTCATCATGATATGGACCCATTAATTACGACAAACAGGTGAGAGCGACATGCAACTGATCGACACCCATTGCCATCTCGATTTTCCGGTCTTCGATCCCGATCGGGCGGCGCTGCTGGCCGAGTGCCGCCAGCTGGGGGTGAGCGAGTATATCATCCCCGCCGTGGGAGAGGAAAACTGGGGCCGGGTGATGGCGCTGGCGGCAGAGTACGACGGTATTTCCTATGCCCTGGGTGTGCACCCCTGGTATGTGGGGGGCCAGACTCCGGCGGTATTGACCCGGTTGCGGCGACTGCTGGCCGAGCGTCCACGCGGGCTGGTGGCGGTGGGGGAGTGCGGGCTGGATCTGCGCTCTCATGTGCCGCAGGAGGGGCAACTCGAGATGTTCGAGGCTCAAATCAAGCTGGCCATGGAGCATGAGCTGCCCTTGATCGTCCATTCGGTGCGCGCCAACGACACGGTGGCCAAGATCCTCAGGCGCCTGCGTCCGGCCAGAGGGGGCGTCATCCACGCCTTCAGCGGCTCCCTGCAGCAGGCAGAGGCGTTCTGGCAACTGGGATTTCGGCTCGGTATCGGCGGAGTCATCAGCTTCGAGCGGGCCAACAAGACCCGAGAGGCGGTGCGCGACATGCCGCTGGAATCCTTGCTGCTGGAAACCGATGCCCCCGACATGCCGCTGCAGGGTCAGCAGGGAGCGCCCAACACCCCCGCCAACCTGCCGAAAATTGCGCAACTGCTGGCCGATTTGCGGCAACAACCGCTTGCCCATGTTGCCTCGGTGTTACGTGAATCCACTTTGCAGGCTTTCCAACTGGGCAAGTCATAAATTAACAGCTGATTAACTATTGATAGCGGCATGATAAAAAACGGGGTGAGTAAAAATCGTTTGCGGTCTAATTTGACGACCCCTAGCGCATTTCATGCTTATAAAATGTGACCAGCATTCTACTTTGTCGCACCGTAATTAGTATAATGCGCACCCTTGATTGATGGCTTTGAGATACAAGTTGTTAACAAGCTGGAAGGTGCTACTAAAGAGGAAGTGTTAATAATGAATTTGATAATGGGTCTGGTAGGGATGGCAACGCTCGTCCTTATCGCGGTGCTGTTCTCCAGTAATCGCAAAGCAATAAAAATTCGCACCGTTGTCGGTGCCTTTGCAATTCAAGCTGGACTGGGTGCATTCGTGCTGTACGTCCCGGTTGGCCGAGATATTCTGGTGGGTGTATCCGATGCCGTTTCCAGCGTCATCGGTTATGGCCAAAACGGTATCGAATTCCTGTTCGGTGGTCTGGTCAGCAACAAGATGTTCGAAGTATTCGGTGGCGGCGGCTTTATCTTCGCCTTCCGCGTACTGCCGGTCATCATCTTCTTCTCCTCGCTGATCGCCGTTCTTTATTACCTGGGCATCATGCAGTGGGTCATCAAACTGCTGGGTGGTGGCCTGCAAAAAGTACTGGGCACTTCCCGTACCGAATCCCTCTCTGCCACTGCCAACATCTTCGTGGGTCAGACTGAAGCCCCGCTGGTGGTGCGTCCCTTCATCTCCAAGATGACTGACTCCGAGCTGTTTGCCGTCATGTGTGGTGGTCTGGCCTCCGTTGCCGGTTCCGTACTGGCTGGCTACGCCTCCATGGGCGTCAAGATGGAATACCTGATCGCCGCCTCCTTCATGGCCGCTCCGGGTGGTCTGCTGTTCGCCAAGCTGCTGGTGCCGGAAACCGAGACCCCGAGCTACGACGAGAACAATGCCGATGGCGAGCTGGAAGACAAGCCTGCCAACGTGATCGATGCCGCTGCCGCCGGTGCTTCCGCCGGTCTGCAACTGGCCCTGAACGTCGGTGCCATGCTGCTGGCCTTCATCGGCCTGATCGCCATGATCAACGGCATCTTCTCCGGTGTGGGTGGCTGGTTCGGCTATCCGCAGCTCTCTCTGGAACTGCTGCTGGGCTGGATCTTCTCCCCGCTGGCCTTCCTGATCGGGGTACCCTGGAGCGAAGCCATCGTGGCCGGTTCCTTCATCGGTCAGAAACTGGTGGTCAACGAGTTCGTGGCCTACCTGAACTTTGCCCCGTATCTGAAAGATGAAGTGCTGATCAATGGCGTGGCCATGTCCGACCACACCAAGGCCATCATCTCCTTCGCCCTGTGCGGCTTTGCCAACCTGTCCTCCGTCGCCATTCTGCTGGGTGGTCTGGGCTCCATGGCACCGAACCGTCGCGGCACCATTGCCAAATTTGGTCTGAAAGCCGTACTGGCTGGCTCTCTGTCCAACCTGATGTCTGCGACCATCGCAGGCTTCTTCCTGGCGCTGTCCGGCATGTAATATCGCCTGACTGTCAGGGTAAAGACGAACGCCACAGCGAGAAGCTGTGGCGTTCGCGTTTGGGGCGGTGACAACCGTTTTCCTTTCTAAACTAATAATAAAATGAGTCAAATCGGAGGTTATATGAATGAAGTGCTACTGGCGATGGCGGCCGGCTTTATCGTTGGCTTGTTGTTTTCTTTCCTCAAATTGCCGATCCCGGCCCCGCCCGTATTGTCCGGGGTAATGGGGATCGTCGGAGTCTATCTGGGGGGGCTGGCATACTCCTGGATACTCACTCGCTTCTTCTCTTAACGCACTTTTCAGTACCGGATTTGCCAGATGTGAGGTACCTCTGAAAATGGCAAATCCGGCTTGCAAACAAGGGGTATCTCGGCTGAAATAGGCATTGCCAGCAGGGTGCTGGCATTGACTAATGCCCGATGAAATCGGGTGTTGGCGGTCAAATGGAATTGATTGGGAAGTCGGGTCAGACCTTGTCTGCCTTTCTCAAGTCTTCATGGAACCAAGTCCGCACTTTTGTAAGAAAGTGACAGGGCTCTTGCCTTATTTGCAGCCTCATTGCCCGTGCAATTGCGCTGCAATTCCATTCCCGTTTCTTTGGGAGTCGTGTCTTGCCGGTTGCGTTGCGACAGGCGGACCCATGCCCTGGAATCCGGACTAAATCGAGACTTTGGAGAACAGAATGACTGATCTGAAACTGGCCGCCCAGCGCGCCCTGAACCTGATGGACCTGACCACTCTGAACGATGACGACACCGATCAGAAGGTGATCGACCTGTGCCGCAAGGCCAAGTCACCGGCTGGCCTGACCGCCGCCGTCTGCATCTATCCCCGTTTCATCCCCATCGCTCGCAAGACCCTGCGTGAAATTGGCGCCGCCGACGTGCGCATTGCGACCGTGACCAACTTCCCGCACGGCAACGACGACATCGAGATCGCCGTGGCCGAAACCCGCGCCGCCGTAGCCTACGGTGCCGACGAAGTGGACGTGGTGTTCCCGTACCGCGCCTTCATGGCCGGCAAT
Organism: Aeromonas sp. Y318-1; assembly: GCF_027706125.1. Lineage (NCBI taxonomy): Bacteria > Pseudomonadati > Pseudomonadota > Gammaproteobacteria > Aeromonadales > Aeromonadaceae > Aeromonas > Aeromonas sp. Y318-1. The sequence continues at coordinate 164,371 of NZ_JAPDCM010000009.1, read as the reverse complement.
GAACAGGTCGGCTTCGATCTGGTCAAAGCTTGTAAGGAAGCCTGTGGTAGCCAAGCCCTGCTGAAAGTGATCATCGAAACCGGCGAGCTGAAAGAAGAGGCGCTGATCCGCCGCGCGTCTGAAATCTCCATCGACGCCGGTGCCGACTTCATCAAGACCTCCACCGGCAAGGTGCCGGTCAATGCGACTCCGGAAGCTGCGCGCATCATGATGGAAGTGATCAAGGGCAAGAACCCGAAAGTCGGCTTCAAGCCGGCCGGTGGCGTGAAAGACGCCGCCGTGGCGGGTCAGTACCTGGCCATGGCCGAAGAGATCCTGGGCAAGGACTGGGTATCAGCCCGCACCTTCCGCTTTGGTGCATCCAGCCTGCTGGCCAGCCTGCTGGCCACACTGGGGCATGGCGACAAGCCGGCCAACACCAGCGGTTACTAATAGGTTGATGAGAGGGCGGACCTGGTCCGCCCTGTTTCGCCCCCACCATGCGGTGTGCGGGCAAGGATTCAGGCTTGTGTAACGCCAGCAATGGCGGAGGGAATGAAAGATGTTTTTGCCTCAAGAAATTATTCGCAAGAAGCGCAACGGTGAAGCGCTCAGTACCCAAGAGATTCAATTCTTCGTTCAGGGCATTACCAACAACACCATCGGCGAGGGCCAGATTGCGGCGCTGGCGATGGCGGTCTACTTCAAAGACATGACCATGGATGAGCGGGTTGCCCTGACCTGCGCCATGCGCGATTCCGGCATGGTACTGACCTGGGATCACCTCAATCTGGGTGGCCCGATCGTCGACAAGCACTCCACCGGCGGTGTGGGTGACGTCGTCTCCCTGATGCTCGGCCCGATGGTCGCCGCCTGCGGCGGTTTCGTGCCGATGATCTCCGGCCGTGGCCTGGGCCACACCGGCGGTACCCTCGACAAGCTGGATGCCATTCCGGGCTACCAGACCTCGGTTGACAACGATCGTTTCCTGAAAGTGGTGAAAGAGGCGGGTGTCGCCATCATCGGTCAGACCGGCGATCTCGCCCCGGCCGACAAGCGTATCTATGCGGTACGCGACATCACTGCCACCGTCGAATCCATCGCCATGATCACCGGCTCCATCCTCTCCAAGAAGCTTGCCTCCGGGCTGGAAGCGCTGGTGATGGATGTGAAAGTGGGCTCCGGCGCCTTTATGCCGACGTTTGAAGCTTCCGAAGAGCTGGCCAAGAGCATTGTGGCCGTGGCCAACGGTGCCGGTTGCCGCACTTCAGCGCTCTTGACCGACATGAACCAGGTGCTGGCCTCCAGCGCCGGCAACGCGGTGGAAGTACGCGAAGCGGTGCGCTACCTGACCGGTGAATACCGCAACCCGCGCATTCACGCCGTCACCATGGCGCTGTGTGCCGAGATGCTGATCTCCGCTGGCCTGGCCAGCGATGACGGCGAGGCCCGCCGCAAACTGCAGGCGGTGCTGGACAACGGCAAGGCGGCCGAGATCTTCGGTCGCATGGTGACTGGCCTCGGCGGCCCGGGCGACTTCATGGAGCGCTACGATCATCACCTGCCGAAGGCCGCCATCGTGCGCCCCGTCTATGCCGCCAACAGCGGTTTCGTGACTGCCATGGACACCCGTGAACTGGGTCTGGCCGTGGTCGCCATGGGCGGTGGCCGTCGCGCTGCCGGTGACAAACTTGATTATGCGGTCGGTCTGACCGACTTTATCCGCCTGGGTCAAAGCGTCGAGGCAGACAAGCCGCTCGCCCTGATCCACGCTCAAACTGAAGAGCAATTCGCTCAGGCTGCCAGCATGGTGCAGGCCGCCGTCAAGATCGGTGACACCCGACCAGAGGCGCTGCCCGAGGTCTACCGTCGCATCGGTCTGGCTGATTTGTAACAAGGGGAAGTCCCATGAAACGTACCTTTATTCTGATGATGGACTCTTTCGGTATTGGCGCTGCCGCCGACGCCGACAAGTTCGGAGATGTGGGCGCCAATACCCTTGGCCATATCGCCAAGGCCTGCGCCGCCGGTGAGATCGAAGGCCGTGGCGCCCTCAGTCTGCCGAACCTCAGCAAGCTGGGTCTGGGTCACGCGGGCGAACTCGCCAGCGGCACCTTCCCGGCGGGTCTGAACAAGGACATCGATGTGGTCGGCGCCTACGGCTTTGCCCAGGAGCTCTCCTCCGGCAAGGACACCCCGTCCGGTCACTGGGAGATCGCCGGCGTGCCCGTGCTGTTCGAGTGGGGTTACTTCCATGACCACCACAACAGCTTCCCGCAGGAGCTGCTGGACGCCATCGTCGAGAAGGCCGGTCTGCCAGGTTATCTGGGTAACTGCCACGCCTCCGGTACCCAGGTGCTGGATGATCTGGGCGAAGAGCACATGCGCACCGGCAAGCCGATCCTCTACACCTCCGCCGACTCCGTGTTCCAGATCGCCTGCCACGAAGAGACCTACGGCCTCGAGAAGCTCTATGAGCTGTGCCACATCGTGCGCGAGCTGCTGGAGCCCTACAACATCGGCCGCGTCATCGCGCGTCCGTTCGTGGGCAGCGGCAAGGGCAACTTCAAGCGCACCGGCAACCGCCACGACTACTCCGTGCTGCCGCCGGCACCGACCGTGCTGGACTACATGAAGGAAGCGGGCGGCCAGGTGGTCTCCATCGGCAAGATCGCCGACATCTATGCCCAGCAGGGCATCACCAAGCAGGTGAAGGGGACCGGTCTGACCGAGCTGTGGGATCGTACTCTGGAAGAGGTGAAAACGGCTGGTGATCAGACCATCGTCTTCACCAACTTCGTCGACTTCGACTCCTCCTACGGTCACCGTCGCGACGTGAAGGGCTATGCCGATGCGCTGGAGTATTTTGACTCCCGCCTGCCGGAGCTGTTCGAGTTGCTGGAAGATGGCGACGTGGTGGTGCTGACCGCCGACCACGGCTGCGATCCGACCTGGGGTGGTACCGATCACACCCGCGAGTACATTCCGGTGCTGTTCTACGGCAAGCCGGTCAAGGCCGGCTCCGTCGGTCGTCGCGAGACGTTCGCCGACATCGGCCAGAGCATAGCGGCGTACCACGGTCTGCCCAAACTGGCATACGGTACCAGCTTCCTGTAATTTACCCGCCCGCCGCCTCGGCGGCGGGCAACCAATAAAGACAATAAAACTCAACCTAGTGTGAAGGAATCAAGAGAATGGCAACTCCTCATATCAATGCGAAAGATGGCGCCTTTGCTGATACCGTGCTGATGCCGGGCGACCCCCTGCGCGCCAAGTACATCGCCGAGACTTTCCTGGAGAACGTCGAGCAGGTGTGCGACGTGCGCAACATGTTCGGTTTCACCGGCACCTACAAGGGCCGTCGCATCTCCATCATGGGTCACGGCATGGGCATCCCGTCCTGCTCCATCTATGCAAAAGAGCTGATCACCGATTACGGCGTGAAGACCCTGATCCGTGTTGGCTCCTGCGGTGCCGTGCGTGAAGACGTGAAACTGCGTGACGTGGTGATCGGCATGGGTGCCTGCACCGACTCCAAGGTGAACCGTCTGCGCTTCAAGGATCACGACTTCGCCGCCATCGCCGACTTCGATCTGGTTGCCAATGCCGTACAGGCCGCCAAGAACAAAGGCGTTGCCGTGCGCGTGGGCAATATCTTCTCCGCTGACCTGTTCTACACCCCGGACCCCTCCATGTTCGACGTCATGGAAAAGTACGGCATCCTGGGTGTCGAGATGGAAGCCGCCGGCATCTACGGCGTGGCTGCAGAGTACGGTGCCAAGGCACTGACCATCTGCACCGTCTCCGACCATATCCGTACCGGTGAGCAGACCACCTCCGAAGAGCGTCAGCTGACCTTCAACGACATGATCGAAATCGCGCTGGATTCCGTCCTGCTGGGCGACAACTAATCCCCCTCGCGCATGAATAATGACAACGGCGGCCCTCGGGCCGCCGTTTTGCATTTCAAGGATGGCAGCTCAGAGGTCGAGGGCGAAGCGCCCCTTGCCGGCCTGCTTGGCTTGGTACATGGCGCTGTCGGCCCGGTGCAGCAGATCGTCGATGTGGCAATACTGGCCCGAGTGGCAGAGCGCACCACCGATGCTGCCGGCGAGGGGCAACAGGTGGCCGGCCACGTCGGCTGGCACCGCCATGGCCGCCAGCAGCCGCTCGCACAGGGCGGGCAGCTCCAGCTCCGGCTGGCGCAGGGCTGGCAGTATGATGGTGAACTCGTCGCCAGCGAGGCGCGCCACCATGTCGCCGGGGCGGACCTCGGCACTCAGCACGCTGGCGAAGCGCTGCAACAGAGCGTCGCCGACGTGATGTCCGAGCTGATCGTTGATGCGCTTGAAGCCGTCGAGATCGAGAAACAGCAGGCCCAGGGTCTCGGCGTTCTGGCGTACCCGTTCCAGCTCTCGGGAGAGGCGTAGGGTGAAGGCGCGCCGATTGGGCAGGCCGGTGAGGGGGTCGTGGGCCGCCTCGTGCTCCAGCTGGTTCTGCAGCGCCTTGAACTCGGTGATGTCGCTGCCGAGGATGTAGACCCCCGGCTCATCCCCCCGGCTCGGGATCATGGTGATCCTGAGATCGCGCGGGCCGATGGGCAGCTCGAAGCGGTTCTCGAAGCTCACCTGCTCACCGGCGAGGGCCCGCTCCAGATGGGCGATGGCCCGGCCGTAAGCCGCGTCGCCGATCACCTCCCGCACGCTCATCTCCCGCATCAGCTCGGCATCGAGCCCGAAGTAGCGGCAGTAGGCCTGGTTGGCGAACAGGTAGCGCCCCTCGGGCGAGACCATGCTGATGGTGACCGGCAGGCCGTCGGTGATGGCCCGCAACCTGGCCCGTCCGCGCTCAATCTCGGCCAGCACCTGGCGGCGGGCCGTGATGTCGTGCAAAAACAGGGCGATGCGCACCTTGCCGTCGAACTGGTAGCGCTCGGCAATCACCTCCACCGGGATGCGCTGGCCGTCGTGGGTGCCGATCTCGCACTCCAGCCGGTGTGCAGCACTCTGGGGATGGGTCAGCTGGGCCAGCAGGGGGTGAGCGCTGCCGAGCAGGGCGGGCAGGGTACGCCCCAGCATCTCTTCGGGGTGCCAGCCAAGCAGGGTGGTGGAGGCCGGGTTCCAGCCGGTGATGACCAGCGCCTCGTCGAGTTCGAGGAAGGCGTTGCTGGTGTGTTCCAGCATGTGCTGCAGGCGGCGCTGCTCTTGCCACAGGCGCTGCTGCATGGCGCCGCGCTCCTGCATCTCGCGATGCAGTTGCTCCACCGTGCTCGACAGCTCGCGGGTGCGCTCACGGACCTGCCGCTCGAGCCCCTGCTGCAGTTGCAGCAGCTCGGCTTCGGCCTGCTTGCGCTCGGTGAGGTCGGCGAACACGGCGATCAGGTGCGGCGCCATGGTGCGGCTATGGCACAGGGTCACGCTGAGCTGGACCCAGCACTGGCTGCCGTCGGCCCGGATCATCCGCTTCTCCAGCCGGTAGTCCTGCCGTTGCCCCGCGAGCAGGGCGTTGAACAGGGGCAGCTCGCGCGGCAGATCCTCGGGATGGGTCATGGCGTGCCAGGTGCGGCTCAGCATCGCCTGCTCGCTGTAGCCCAGCAGCCGCTCCAGCCCCGGGTTGGCCCGCAGCCACTTGCCTTCGAGGGAGGAGAGGGCCATGCCCACCGACGACTGGTTGAAGGTGAGGGTGAACAGGTGATCCTTGTCCTCCAGCACCTGATTGAGGCTGCGCACCTGATGGCGCCGCTCCAGATCGTGCAGGGTGTTCTCCACCAGGCGGCCGAAGTCGTCGAGATCGCGGCAGGCCTCTTGGTCGAGGTGGCGCGGGGCATGATCAACCAGACAGAGGGTGCCGAGCACCACGCCATCCAGCGCCCGCAGCGGCCGCCCGGCATAGAAGACTACGTGCGGCTCCTCGGTCACCAGCGGGTTGTCGGCAAACCGCGGGTCGAGCCGGGCATCCGGCACCTGCATGATGTCGGGACGCAGGATGGCGTGGCCGCAAAAGGAGTGCTCCCGGCTGATCTCGCACAGGGCGACGCCGGTGCGGGCAAGAAACCACTGCCGGTTCACGTCGGTCAGCGAGACCATGGCGATGGGCAGCGAGAAATGGCGGGTAATGAGCCGGGTCAGGCGATCCAGCTGATCGATGGGCTCGCGGTCAAGCAGGCCGAGGATGCGGAGTCGTTCCAGTCGACTCTCTTCATCCAGCGGCAGTGAGGGGGCAATCATACAGCGCTCCTGCTGGTGGCATTGCCAGTTTCGGGTCGGGGGATCGCGCCGCCTTATTGCGGCTCGACCGGTTTGCTTTTCTTCTTGTGCTTGCGCACCCGCATGTAGTTGCGACGGATCCCGTAGGAGATCAGCAACCCGGCCAGCAGGGCGACCAGCAGCATCAACCGCTGCTTCTCCTGTACCACCTTGAGCCGGGTATCCTTGTCCGCCAGCATCTGCTGCTCTTCCAGCGTAATGCGCAGATACCCCAGGGTCTGCTCCCCATCCAGGATCTCCTGCACGAACTGGATGCGTCCCTTGCCCTGTTCCGGTATCGATTTGTTGCTGTCGCCGATGGGCAGCAGGCTGTCCAGCGGCACCGCATTGTCCGACTGGGCGAGGGGGATGCCGCGGGCATCGTAGAGGGTGACGTCGAGGATCTCGGGCTCGGCGGCCAGATCCTGGGCCAGCCGCTCCAGCTCGCTGTTCTTGTCCTCCTTGAGCCAGCGCTTCATGTCGCGGGCGGCGTAGGCCACCAGCGCCTGGGCCCGGTTGCGAGCCTCGCTGTGCAGCGAAGCCTGGCTCTCACCCTGCATATGAATGAGTACCGCGAGCACCCAGAGCCCGAGCAGGACGCCGGCACCGAGACTGAGCACACGTTTGATGGGGAGATGACGCAAGCGTTGAGCCTTTTGCTGACAAGGGGTGGCGGGATCTTGGCGCTTGCCTGTACAAAAAGCAATACGCTACTCTGGGCCAGCACTGTTAACCCCATGATCACCAAGGAAGGCGTTATCCCTATGTTGTTGTCCCAATTGCCCGCAGAGATTTCAGAGTGGCCCGAGTGCCTGTCTGGCGCCCCCTGGTGGGAGCCGACGCCGCAGGCGCTGCTGCCTGCCGCCAGTGCGCTGGATGGCGGCTGGCTGGTGCTGTTCGGGCGTGCACTGGCCGGCCATCATCTCGGGCGGCTGGCCGGGCTGCTGGCGCAGCACGAGTTGCAGGCCAGGCTCTATCCGCCCGCCATGCCGGCCGGGGTGCCTCTGCTGCTGCTGGGCACGGATCGCTTCTCACCCGCTCTGGTACAGGCGCTCAAGGGGGAGGAGTGGGACATCGATCTGTGTCATCTGTCGGCCCTGCCCAGCCTTGCGGAGCCCGGTTTGCTGGTGATGGACATGGACTCCACCGCCATCCGCATCGAGTGCATCGACGAGATTGCCCGGTTGGCCGGGGTCGGCGAGCAGGTGGCGGCGGTCACGGCGGCCGCCATGCAGGGCCAGCTGGAGTTTGCCGACAGCCTGCGGGCCAGGGTCGCCCTGCTGGAGGGGGCGCCGGTCACCCTTCTTGACCAGGTGGCGGCCGACATGCCCTGGATGCCGGGCCTGCAGTTGATGGTTGATACCCTCAAGCAGGCCGGTTGGAAGGTGGCGATCGCCTCCGGTGGCTTCACCCGTTTTGCCGGCCAGTTGCAGCGGGAGCTGGGGCTGGACGCCATCTTCGCCAACGAGCTGGCGGTGGAAGGGCAACAGCTGACCGGCAAGGTGAGCGGGCGCATCGTCGATGCCGCCGTCAAGGCCGAAGTACTGCAGCAGCTGGCGCAGGAGTACGGCATCGCGGCTGGCCAGACCGTGGCCGTCGGCGATGGCGCCAACGATCTCAAGATGATGGGGGTAGCCGGGCTCGGCATCGCCATCCACGCCAAGCCGCTGGTGCGGGCGCAGGCGGCGGCCCCCCTCAATCACCACGATCTGGAAGGGGTGATCTGCCTGCTTGGTGCGCTGGCCTGCCGCCAGCAGCGCTGGGATCGCCGCTAGTCCCGGTGCCTCGGCAAGGCCCTTGGTCCACGTCACGGAGGACGTAGTCTCATAATGGAACTGTTACAGCAATCCCTGTTTATTCCCTGCGGCGCACATCGGCTGCACGTGCGCCATATTCAGCCGCGGGTCGCGGTACATGGCGAGCCGATCCTGATGGTGCACGGCGCCATCGAGAACGGCCGCATCTTCTACACCGAATCGGGCAAGGGGCTGGCCTGCTTTCTGGCCCGCCACGGCTATCAGGTCTATGTGGCCGACCTGCGGGGACGGGGGCTGAGCACGCCAGCCATCGCCGAGCAGGCCGAACATGGCCAGCATGAGCTCATCACCGAGGATCTGCCGGCCCTGCACCGCTGGATTGCCGCCCGCCATGCCGGCTTCAAGCTGCACTGGATGGCCCACTCCTGGGGCGGCGTCATCATGGCGTCGACCCTGGTGCGCTTCCCCGAGTTGGCGGAGCAGGTGGCCAGCCTGGTGTTCTTTGGCACCAAGCGCGGCGTGTCGGTACAAAATCCGGAGCGCTGGCTGAAGGTTGATCTGATCTGGAACCGGCTGGCCCCCTGGCTGGCCAGGCGCAATGGCTTTCTGGCTGCGCGCAGCCTGAAGATCGGGGCGGATGACGAGCCGCTGCGTTATTTGCAGGAGACCATCCCCTGGGTCAAATGTGGCCCCTGGCAGGATCCCAGCGACGGGTTCGCCTATGACGAGGCAGCCGCCAGGGTCAACTGGCCACCGCTCTGGATGATCTCGGCCAAGGCGGACAAGGTGCTGGGTCACCCGACCGACGTGCGCCGCTTCAGCGCCGAGATGGGGTCGGCCGCGCGCCATACCCGCCTCGGCCGGGACAACGGCAACCGGCTCGATTACGACCACATCAACATGTTGACCGCCCCGCAGGCGCAGGAAGATCACTTCCCGCAGATCCTGGCATGGCTGCTCAACCCGCAGGCAGCCTGACAAAGACCGGTTGGCGGAGCGGGTTGCTATCCGGTGTACTGATGGATGAACAAACCATGGCGGGCCAGAGGCCCGCCATGGTTTTATTGCCTGCCAACCTGGTTGAGGGCCGTGGTTGGCAGGGGCCTGCTCAATTGACGGGCGCCGTGATGCCGAGCCGGAACAGGGTCGCCTGGCTGGTATCGGTCAGCTCACCCACCCCGACTACGCTCCATAGTTCCTCTTCCAGCTTCTTGGCCTTGTGAATGGCGAACTTGGCGATGTAGTCCAGCTCGTTGGCGATGAAGTTGGTGTCGGGGCGGCCGGTGCGGGAGATGCCCACCAGCACCGAGTAGAACTCCCCCTGGCGCAGCGCCTGTTCGATGAAACTGCGCTTCTCCGCCACATTCTTGAAGCTGCTGGCGAGCCGGCTGGTGAAGATGGGCAGGCCGGCTGCCGTCTGCAGACTGGCGATGTAGACCTCCTCCTCCTGGGGCTGATCCTCCCGCTCGATGGCTCGCAGCGGGTTCATGATGAGCTGTTTGAGCAATTCGCCCTGGAACAGTGGATAGAGGTTGTCCTGGTCACCCTGCTCGACACAGGCTTTCAGCAACCGCGACAGGCTGCGCGCCTGCGGGGCATGACCGATGGAGGCCGGCCTGGGGGCGCCCTTGAGCTTGTTGATATAGACCGGGGTGCTGAAGACGTGGTGGGTGTAGATGTTGCGCAGCGCCCGCGCCATGCCGCGATAGCGGCGCTGCTCCTGGGCTGCTTTGAGCTTGTTCTGGTTGCTCTCGATCAAAAGCTTGAAGAACTGGCAGCCGGTGTGGCGCTCCGGATCGCCCTCGATGCACAGGTGCAGCACAGTGCGGGTCAGGTTGATGCTGACCAGCCGGTAGGGCAGACGCTGCAGATCCATGCTCTTGGATAGCTCCTGCAGGCGTGGCAGGGCGATGGTGACGATGTCGTCCTTCACCCCCTCGAACGGCTCTTCCAGCTCGATCTGCATGCCGTGGGCCGAGATGTCGCGGGTCCAGCCGAGCCAGGCGCGGCCATTGTGCTTGATGGCCACAGCCGTCTTGTGGATGTAGCGGGCCTCCTTGCGCAGCTGGACATAGTGCAGCGTCTCGATCTCGAAGGGGGCCGCACTGCTGTCGTGGCCGAAACGTTGCAGTTCGTTGGCATTGTGCTGGGCGCTGGCATCGTACTGAAACTCCTCCCGCTGGCTGTCGAGGCCGACATCCTGAAGCAGGCCGACATAGCTTATCTGCTTGAGCCGCTCCTGCAGCAGCATGTCTTGCAGCTGGGGGCTCTCCTTGCTCTGCTGGCTGGCCAAGTCGGCCTCGTGCAGGTCACAGCGCTCCAGGCTGAATTTGTAGACCCGCCAGCTGGGGCGCCGGGCGCCGACCTGGAAGAAGAGCGACATCAGCCCGCTCTGCAACAGCTCTTCCCGGGTGGCGGAGAAGAAGTAGAGGTGGCTGCGTACCGAGTGGGTGAAGCAGTAGATCAGGGTCTCTTTCAATTCCCCCGCTGCCGGCAGCAGGGCCTGCATGCGGGTGGCGGAGAACAGGCTGGCGAGCATGTCGCGGTTCTTGGCATCGCGCCAGTATTCGAGGATGTGCTGGTTGTTCTCGGTGCGCAGGGCGATCTCGAGGCTGGGGCTGTCGCCGGAGCCGAAAAACAGCGGCATCCCGGTCATGCGCGGCAGATAGAACTGCTCATACCCCTTGATGATGGCGGCGGAGAGCAGATAGTCGACGCTGACCCGATAGCGGCTCTTGTTGCTCTCGATGAACTCGCTCAGGAACTGGTCGAAGCCGGGGTGTTCGCCGGTTTTGACCAGCCTGAGCCAGAACTTGCCCTCCTTGCTCTCTTCCCCGAGGATCTGGTAGCTGACCGAATGGTGCAGGACCGGGTTGGCATGATCCCGCTCCAGCCCGGTGAAGAACACCTCGACCTGGGCGCCGGTCTGGTAGTTGGGCAGATAGGGCACCGAGACCCGGATCCCGCCGAGGGAGAGGTCGGAGCTTTTGGCAAACAGCTTGTCGCCATCGGCGAACTTGATGAGCACGGGGGAGCTGAAGTGCATCCGCTCCTGGCGTCGGCCATAGTAGCTGGCAAAGGCGATGGGATTGACGTCGTACTGGCGAAACGGGCTGGCAGGTGGCTGCAGCGGGCCATCGCTCTTGCCATGGTGGTGTTTCTGCCAGTATTGCAGTGCCTCGTAGACTCCCAGGGTGTAATCGTCTTTGTAGAGATAGCACTGGGACTGGAACAGACCGATGGCCTCGGCCGGCATGAAGTGGGTGATCCCGTCGGATTCATGGACCAGACACTCGTCACCCAGTTCGTCCCGCATGTCGATCACGCGACGGCAGGGGGTGCATCTGCGCTTGATCTCCATCTTGATCAGAAAACGGCTGTTGCTGTTTTCGTCCTGGGTCAGGCGATTGAAGATGTCATCGAAATCCTTTTCTCTGAGCAGGGGGATGAGCTGTTCAATAAGGTGCTGTTGTTGTTCTGAATCCATGTGTTCCTGCCACGGAAAGTCACTTTTCCGATTCTGGGTTTGATCTGTCGGTCGCAAACAAGTATATCAAGCAGGAATTCATCCTGTCCCCGAGTTATCCATGGCCAAAAACAAAACTGCCTATGTTTGTACCGAATGTGGCGCCGACTTCACACGCTGGCAGGGCCAGTGCAGTGAGTGCAAGGAGTGGAACACCATCAGCGAGGTGCGTCTCGGCTCGGTGACCCCGGGCAAGAGTGCCCGCTATACCGGTTATGCCGGCGCCGTTGGCAGCCAGGTGCAGACGCTGGCGGAGATCGCCACCACCGAGATCCCCCGTTTCTCTTCCGGTTTCAAGGAGCTGGACCGGGTCCTGGGGGGCGGGGTGGTGCCGGGCTCGGCGATCCTGATCGGTGGCAACCCTGGGGCGGGCAAGTCGACCCTGCTGCTGCAGACCATGTGCGGTCTGGCGGAGCGGATGAAGACCCTCTATGTCACCGGCGAGGAGTCGCTGCAGCAGGTGGCGATGCGCGCCTCGCGCCTCGGTCTGCCGACCGACAAGCTGCGCATGCTGTCGGAGACCTCGGTCGAGCAGATCTGCCTGATTGCCCAGCAGGAGCAGCCGCAGATCATGGTCATCGACTCCATCCAGGTGATGCATGTGGCGGATGTGCAGTCGGCGCCGGGTTCCGTGTCTCAGGTGCGGGAAGCCGCCGCCTTGCTGACCCGCTATGCCAAACAGAATCACGTCGCCATCTTCATGGTGGGCCACGTGACCAAGGATGGCACCCTGGCCGGCCCCAAGGTACTGGAGCACTGCATCGACTGCTCCGTGCTGCTCGATGGCGGCCACGACTCCCGCTTCCGGACCCTGCGCTCCCACAAGAACCGCTTCGGGGCGGTCAACGAGCTCGGTGTCTTCGCCATGACCGGGCAGGGGATGCGGGAGGTGAGCAACCCTTCCGCCATCTTCCTCAGCCGCGGTGAAGAGCAGGCGCCGGGGTCGGTGGTGATGGTGATCTGGGAGGGGACACGGCCCCTGCTGGTGGAACTGCAGGCGCTGGTGGATTACTCCCAGCTCTCCAACCCGCGCCGGGTGGCGGTGGGGATGGATCACAACCGTCTCGCCATGTTGCTGGCGGTGCTGCATCGCCACGGCGGCTTGCAGATGGCGGATCAGGATGTCTTCATCAACGTGGTTGGCGGGGTCAAGGTCGAAGAGACCAGCGCGGATCTGGCCCTGTTGCTGTCCATGGTCTCCAGTTTCCGGGATCAATCCCTGCCCAAGGATCTGGTGGTGTTCGGGGAAGTGGGGCTGTCCGGCGAGATCCGGCCCGTGCCCTCCGGCCAGGAGCGGTTGCAGGAGGCCGCCAAGCATGGCTTCCGCCGGGCCATAGTGCCGCACGCCAACGCGCCCAAGCATCCCATCGAAGGCATGGAAGTGGTACCGGTCAAGAAGCTGGCCGATGCCCTGGAGGCGTTGTAACCGGCATGGTGGCCGTTAGCAGGCAATAAAAAGGAGCGCAACGGCGCTCCTTTTTACATTGAATGTACCGCTCAGGGGTGAGGGTGTTCGAGATGTTCGCTCAGCAGCTGCTCCAGCTCCCGGTGCAGCAAGTCTTCATCGCCGACGTTGAGCTCGATCATCCGCTTGAGGTGGGTGGCGCTGTCGATGTCGATGTGATGGCAGTAGAACCCCAGCTTCTTGCTGGCTTCATGGGTCAGCATGACCTGCATCTTGATCTCGATGTCGCTGCCGCTCAGCACGAAGCTGAGTGAATACTCTTTGTTGTCGTGACTTTCCCAGTCATCAGGCCGGATCAACAGGGCGCCCTGCAGGGAGATATCCACCAGCTGGGTCCGCCATTTCTTATCTCCCTGGACGAGGTCGGCCATGGTCAAGTAGAGGATCCGTGAAAAACGGCGACGCTCGGACATTCTCATCTCCTGTCAGCAATAGGAATTGGAGCTAAAGGTCATGACATAGAGTGTAATGCACCTTGCACATCAGGATCTTGAACTGGCTCCGAAATTGGATATCAAACCTGCTGGGCGCTGAGTGACTCCACGACCTGCAATGCCTTGATCAGCCGATCTTCCTGTTTGAAACGATCTTCCAGCACGGGGCCCAGCTGGTTCAGATCCTCATCCAGCAACAGCAGCTGAGCCTCGTCGGCATTGCTGTACTTGTCGTTGAACTCCAGTGCAAACTCGGTGCAGGCCCGGATATGGGGGTAGATACGCTTCGCCAGTTCCAGCTTGTCGCCGCTGGCCTGTTCGAAGGCAGTCACCACATGGTTGTAGATTTCGAAGTGTCCGGCGCTGACGTAGTCGACCAGGCGTTCACAAAAGCCTTGCAGTTCCACATGGCCGGGCAGCGAACGCTGTTTGGTGCGGGCGGGGGTCAGTCCGGCAAGCCGCATGTATTCGACCAGCAATGCCTGCCTGGCATCCAGCCAGTCGTCGATAGCTCTGTGCTTTCCTGCCAATGCGCGTTTGGTTTGTTCCAGTTCAGTTAACATAGTCCCTCCGTGGGGCATAGGCATGGAGTGCTATCGTGACGGGCCTCCGGCCTTTTTATTGACTGACGACACCCTCCTATAACTAGGGAAAATCCAGTTGACCGTCAATAGGGGCATGGGGATATTGTTACACCGGGTGGCGTTTTGGTTACAAGGCACCATCATTTGCTCTCCTCTTCCCGTCAATTACGATCACGAAGGGGCGAGATATGTGACTATTTCCGCAGATCTTGATGAAAACCCCAGCATTCAAGCCAATCCGGCTGATAAAGCCTTTGCCTGAGTGTTTTTTTTTGAATAGAGTGGCCCGGTGCTAAATGCCCGATCATAAAGGAAATGTTATGAACAAAGCTCAACTTGTCGATGCAATTGCAGCCAAAGCAGATCTGAGCAAAGCTCAGGCCAAAGTCGCTCTGGAAGAGATCATCAATGGTATTACCCAGAGCCTGAAAGAAGGTGATGCTGTGCAGTTGGTGGGTTTTGGCACCTTCAAGGTGAACCATCGTGCTGGCCGTACCGGTCGCAATCCGCAAACTGGTAAAGAGATCCAGATTGCAGCCGCGAATGTGCCGTCCTTTGTGGCAGGCAAGGCGCTCAAAGACGCCGTCAAGTAATCCCCAAAAACCCGGCGCCAGCCGGGTTTTTTATTGCCATCGTCAGCGGAAATTGTTTCAGATACACTCAAGATATGGCGTGCGCCGTAGTGAGGTGGATGATGGAACAGAAAAATGCCATTCGGCAGGTTGCCGTACCTTGGGCTCCGTCCCGCCAACTCCCCCCGGGCCTGGTTGTGGCCGAACTTCATCAGGATATCTGGAGCGACTCCCTCACCATCATGCTGGGCAGGGCTCGCAGCATCGATCTACCGCCGCAGATCCTCTGTCGGGTCTATTTCCGACACATCTTTGCGGTGCGGGTAATGGAGGATTGCGATCTGGCGGAGGGCAAGGATAGCCATGCCATCGAGGAGCAGATCCAGCTCATCACCCCGTCCCGATTTGCCAGCTGGTTCCATCAGGAGTCGGATGGTCTGCACCTGGACGAGGATCTGCAGCACTACCGCATCTCGACCTGGGATTATTGCGCCGATGTGCTGACGTCCAGAGCGCCCGAGCTGCAGTTCGTGGACAAAGGCGATTAGCGAGGCTGAAGAGACAATAAAAAAACCGGCAACACTGAGTGTTGCCGGTTTTTTTATTGGTCGACGCGGGGCTAGCTCAGCCGAGCAATTGATCCCGATGCAGCCCCAGCACGATGAGCAAGCCGAGGAAGTAGAAGGCGCTGAGTTTGATGCCCAGAATGGCGAGCAGGCCGGCGCAGAGCCGGACGATGGCCTTGTGCAGCCAGGAGCCGGTGAAACGGTACATGGTTACTCCGCCGCCTCCGTGGTGGCGAATTCCGGCACCTTGGCCATGGCATCCAGCACTACCTGGATATCCGCTCCCGGCTTGCAGGCGTTTTCACTCAGATGGCGGCGCCAGGCACGAGCCCCCTGCATGTTCTGGAACAGCCCCAGCATGTGGCGGGTCATGTGGGAGAGATAGTTTCCCTTGGCCAGCTCCTGCTCGATATAGGGCAGCATCATCCGCACCACCTCATGGCGGCTCGGCACGGCATTGTTCTGGCCGAATACCAGATTGTCCACCTGCGCCAGAATGTAGGGATTCTGATAGGCTTCGCGCCCCATCATGACGCCATCGACGTGTTGCAGATGTTCGAGGGTCTGCTCCATGGAGGTAACGCCGCCGTTGATGGCGATGGTGAGATCCGGGTAATCCTGTTTGACCCGATAGACACGGGGATAATCGAGCGGCGGGATCTCGCGGTTTTCCTTGGGGCTCAGGCCGCTCAGCCACGCCTTGCGGGCATGGACGATGAAGGTGTCGCAACCGGCGTCACGCACCTGTTCGATGAAGGCCTGCAGAAATTCGTAGGAGTCCTGATCGTCGATGCCGATGCGGGTCTTTACCGTCACCGGAATATCGACCACATCGCGCATCGCCTTGACGCAGTTAGCCACTAGGGTGGGTTCGCCCATCAGGCAGGCACCAAAGCGGCCGTTTTGCACCCGATCAGAGGGACAGCCGACGTTGATGTTCACCTCGTCATAGCCGCGCTCCTCGGCCAGCTTGGCGCAGCGCGCCAGATCGGCCGGGTTACTGCCACCCAGCTGCAGGGAGATGGGGTGCTCCTGCTCGCTGTAACCCAGATAATCTCCCTTGCCATGGATGATGGCGCCGGTGGTCACCATCTCGGTATAAAGCAAGGTCTGGCGAGTCATCAGACGATGGAAATAACGGCAATGCCGATCGGTCCAGTCCAGCATGGGGGCGATGGAAAAACGCTGCGCCTGCATAAAAATCATCCGGGTTGGCTAAACAAAGGGGGCGGATTTTACCACAACGTGAGGCAGCCCCAGAAAATGAATTTTGTCACCGCGTCAAAGGGGGCCCTGTGATAGTATCCGGCTAATAAAAAGGGTAATTGCGTGATCATGAATCAAGACCAACTTTTACAACGAGCCGAACGACTCTGCGAACAACGCGGGATCCGCTTCACCCCTACCCGGCGTCAGGTGTTCAGGCTGCTGGCTGCCCACGGCAATGCCATCAGCGCCTATGATCTGTTGGCCCAGTTGCAGCAGACCGAGGCCCATGCCAAGCCGCCAACCGTTTATCGGGCGCTCGATTTTCTGCTCGAACAGGGCTTTGCCCACAAGGTGGAGTCGCTCAACGCCTTCATTTTCTGCTGTCACTTCGATCATGCCCACCCGATGCAACTGCTCATCTGCGATCGGTGTGGTGAGGTGGTCGAGTTGCATGACTCGGCGATCGATGGCGCGTTTTCCGAGCAAGCCCACTTGCATGGCTTTACTATTACCAATAAGACAATAGAGGCACATGGCCAATGTGCTCGCTGTACGCCCACCGTAGGAAGTCAACATGAAGGCTGATTTTGTAAACCCGTTCCTGCTCTCCCTGCTCAATGTGCTCTCCACCATGGCACAGCTCGAGCTCAAGCCGGGCAAACCGAAACGCAAGATGGACGAGCTGGCGCGCGGCGATGTCTCTGGTCTCATCGGCATGGTCGGCCCGCAGACCCGCGGCTCGCTCTCTATCAGCTTCGAGAAGGGGTTGGCGCTGGAGATCATGCGCCGGATGCTGGGCGAGGCTCCGGCCACTATCAATGAAGAAGTGACCGACATGGTGGGCGAAATCACCAACATGGTGACCGGCGGCGCCAAGCGCATGCTGGGGGAGAAGGGGTATGAGTTCGACATGGCGACCCCCATCATCGTCTCCGGCCCCAACCACACCATCACTCATCGTGCCGACGGCACCAAGATCATGATGCCGTTCGAATCAGATTACGGTCGTGCCACCATCGAGATCTGTTTCGAGTAATCCTATGTGGAAAGCGCTGAAATGGTTCTTCATCGGTTGGGCCCTGCTGCTCATCCTGTCTGATCTCCAGATCACCACCTCGCTCTACAAGTACGAAGACAACCGGGTGGTGGTGAACTTTCCGCGCTGGCAGGCAGATCAGCCCTGGGGCACTTTTGAGTGGCATGCCGGGCGGGTGGAGACCCATTGGTATGGTCTGGCAGGCAGACCCAAGCAGGTAGACCCGCTGCTGTAGCAGCCATGATGACAGATGCAATGCAAGAGGCCAGCTGATGCTGGCCTCTTGTCGTTGGTCACCCGGTTGATCAGGCCGCTTCGGCGGCCAGAGCTTCGCGGGGGCGCAGCAGCATGCCGAGGCTGCAGGTCAGCAGGGTGGGCAGCAGCCAGGCCAGCCCCTTGTCAAACAGCGGCAGGAAGGCGAACGCCTCCATCTGCATGCCGGCCGCGCCCAGCCCGTCCAGACAGCCGAACAGAAACGCCACCAGCAGCACGGCGCGAAACGCCAGCCGTGGCCGGCCAAAATAACCCTGCACAAAGGTCACCAGCACCAGTGCGATGGCGACCGGGTAGATGGCGACCAGCACCGGGATAGAGAGGCTGATGAGCTGGCTCAGTCCGACGTTGGCCACCAGGATGGAGACGCATCCCATCAGCAGTACCCACTTGCGGTATGTCCAGCCGGCCAGACCGTGGAAGTAGTCGGCACTGGCGCAGAGCAGGCCGACGGCGCTGGTGAAGCAGGCCAGGGTAATGATGGCGGCCAGGATCAACTGGCCGTAGTGGCCGAACAGGCTCAGTACATAGGCGTTGACGATGGCGCCGCCATTGTCGACGTTGGTCACCACGCCCGCCGCGCTGTTGCCCAGGTAGAACAGGGAGATGTAGACCGCCGAGAGGCCAACTGCCGAGATGAGGCCCGCGATGGTCAGGTACTTGAACTGGCTCGGGTAGTCCTCGATGCCCCTGCGTTGCAGCAGACCGATGATGAGAGCACCGAACATCAGCGAGCCGAGGGTATCCATGGTGTTGTACCCCTCCAGCATCCCCTTGATGAGCGGCGTATCCGTGTAGTCGCCGCTGGCCTCCGGCATACCGCCCTGCGGGGCGATGACGACGCCGAGCGCCAGGATCAGCAACATCACCATCAAGACAGGTGTCATGTATTTGCCCACCGCATCGAGCAGCCTGCCCCGATCCAGCGACACCAGGATCACCAGCGCAAAGAAGCACAGGCTGTAGAGCAGCAACCCGTGCTGGCCGGCTTCGCCGAGCCAGGGCTTGAGTCCCATCTCGTAGGCCACCAGCCCGGTGCGTGGGGTGGCAAAGGCCGGCCCCATGATGATGTAGATGGCGATGGCCAGTGCCGTGGCCACCCAGGTCGGCAGATAGCGGGTCATTGCCGTCCAGCCGCTGCTGCCTTGTCCGGCGCTGCCTCTGGCAACGGCGACCAGCGTCAGCAGAGGGAGACCCACCGCCGTCAGCAGAAAGCCGACCATGGCTGGCATCAAATGCTCACCGGCCATAAAGCCGGCGAGCGGTGGAAAAATGATGTTGCCTGCCCCGAGATAGAAAGCAAACGTCATAAAACCCAGTCCGAATACGTCGGACAACTTCAGTGATTTCGTCAAACCTGACCTCATCTGCCTTATCAGCTTGTTCTTGTTGATTGCACCCACTGCCTGGCAGATAACCGGATAACAATGCTTCCCTCTCCTCCGCGATGAGCGCATCGGCGAAGGAGTTCTCTTCTGAGCATAAAGAAGAGAAATTTGATCTCAATCACACATTAATATCTTGAAACAATTTAATTGGCCAGAATAAATCACCGATTAGCCAGCAGTTGGCAGCAGTGAAAGAGGTCGGCATGGCGGCAGGGGGCTGGCCGCAGGAAAGGGGTAACTGGTGGTAAAAGGCTGTTGGCAGACAAACAAAAGAGCCTGCGCAAGGCAGGCTCTTTGAGATGGACGAGAGTGAAATCAGGCGGCTTCGGCAGCCAGTTTCTCGCCGGAGCGAACCACCATGCCGAGGCCACAGGCCAACAGGGTCGGCAGCAGCCAGGCCAGGCCCTTGTCGAACAGCGGCAGGAAGGCAAACGCATCCATCTTCATGCCGGCGGCGCCCAGACCGTCCAGGCAGCCGAACAGGAAGGCAACCATCAGCACGGCGCGGAACACCAGGCGCGGACGACCGAAGTAACCCTTCAGGAAGGTGACCAGCACCAGTGCCACGGCAACCGGGTAGATGGCGACCAGCACCGGAATGGAGAGGCTGATGAGCTGGCTCAGGCCCACGTTGGCGACCACGCCGCAGATGACCCCCAGCAACACCACCAGCTTCTTGTAGCTCATGCCGGTGAGGTTGTGGAAGAAGTCGGAGCAGGCGGAGATCAGGCCCACGGCGGTGGTGAAACAGGCCAGGGTGATGATGGCGGCCAGGATGAACTGACCCGGCTGTCCGAACAGGCTCAACACGTAGGCGTTGACGATGGCGCCGCCGTTGCTGATGTCGGTGGCGACGCCGGCTGCGGTGTTGCCCAGCTGGAACAGGGAGACGTAGACCACGGACAGACCGATGGCGGAGATGATGCCGGCAATGGCCAGGTACTTGAACTGGCTCTGGTAGTCATGAATGCCTTTCTGGCGCAGCAGGTCGACGATCAGGGCGCCAAACATCAGGGACGCCAGGGTGTCCATGGTGTTGTAGCCTTCCAGGATCCCTTTCACGAAGGGGCCGTTCTGATAGTCACCGGAAGAGGCCGGCATGTCACCTTGCGGGGCGACGAACACGCCGATGGCCAGGGTCAGCAGCAACAGCATCAGCACCGGGGTCAGGTATTTGCCGATGGCATCCATCAGCTTGCCCTGATTCATGGAGACCAGGATGGCCACGCCGAAGAACAGCACAGTGTAGGCAGCCAGACCGGCCTGACCCATGTCACCGATGAAAGGCTTGAGGCCCATTTCGTAGGCCACCAGCCCGGTACGGGGGGCGGCGAAGGCCGGACCGATGATGATGTAGATGGCGACGGCCAGTGCGGTGGCGACGCCGGCTGGCAGCAGCTTGGTCATGCCGGCCCAGCCGTTGCCTGCCTTGGCGACGGCGATGATGGTGATGAGGGGCAGACCGACGGCAGTGACCAGGAAACCCAGCATGGCGAGAGAGAGGTGCTCACCTGCCATGTAACCGGCCAGCGGCGGGAAGATGATGTTGCCGGCGCCCAGATAGAAGGCGAAGGTCATGAAGCCCAATCCGAGCACGTCGGACAATGTGAGTGATTTCGTCAAGTTCAACCTCGTCTGTCTTGTAAACTATTGCTTGTTATAGTTTTTTATTGGTCAGTGACCGATATTGTTCAGGGGTAAAAAAAAGGAGCCCCGCTTGTTTTTTCATCGCAACCAGTGGTTTGAGCTGGTCTTGAGCGGGCGCTCGTTTAGGAGTCAGCATAATGGTGTGAAAAAATAGTTCAAGACGAAATTTACATCTTCAAATAGAAGGGGCGGGTTAGTTGGATGTATCTGTCGGAATAGGTTCCATCAGCAGAATGGATCACAATTTCACCCTGCTCACACTTGTTTAATCCTCTGCCAAGTCGCAATAAAACACGATTTGCCTCTTTTCCCGCCCTGGTGATAACAGCTGTATAACAAACGGCGTGCAGATCATAATCCGCCGAGATGCATAAAATTTCATCGGCCATGGCCGTTGGCACGACCAGCGCAACCTCGCCGTTGGGGGCCAAGAGTCGGTCACAGGCGGCCAGCAGATCCTGGCTGTCGAGGCCGCCGGTATGACGTGCCAATGCCCTGGCCGGATCGCGAAATGACTGGCCCGCCACGAAGTAGGGTGGGTTGGAGACGATGAGATCGTAAGGGGCGGCCTGATAGGTTTGAATGGCACTCTCGATGACGGTGACCCGCTCATGCCAGGGGGAGGCTGCCGCATTCTCGCGAGCCTGCCGGGCTGCATTGCTATCCAGCTCTACCGCATCGATGCGGCAGTCGGCAGGGCTGCGCTGGGCCAGCATCAGGGCGATGAGGCCGCTGCCGCTGCCAATGTCGAGAACCCGGCGGGCGTTGGTGACAGGTGCCCAGGCGCCGAGCAGGATGCCATCGGTGCCGACTTTCATGGCGCAGCGATCGTGCGCGACGTGAAATTGCTTGAAGGTAAAACCGCTGTTTCGTCCCATCCGACTCCCGTCCTGTGCCAGCGCCGCAGAAAATGGTCGGCGATTATAGCGACTAAGCCACAGTCGCCATAGGAGCCGACGACATAATCGCCTATAATCTGCCGTTTCCTTAATGACCGAGTATTGCCATGAGCCAGTCCTTTGATGATTTCGACCTGAATCCAGCCCTCAACCGGGCCTTGGCCGAGATGGGTTTCACCCGCCCCACCACCATTCAGCAGATGGTGCTGGAGCCAGCCCTGGACGGCCGCGATATTCTGGCATCCGCCCCGACCGGTACCGGCAAGACCGCTGCCTTCCTGTTGCCAGCCCTGCAGCACCTGCTGGACTTCCCGCGCCGCAAGCCGGGCCCGTGCCGCATGCTGGTGTTGACCCCGACCCGCGAGCTGGCGCTACAGGTCACCGCCCACGCCAAGGCGCTGGCGGCTCACACCAACCTCAGCATCGAGACCATCATCGGCGGCGTCAGCCATGAAGAGCAACTGCCGGCCCTGACCAAGACTACCGACATTGTGGTGGCCACCCCGGGCCGGTTGCTCGAGTACATCGAGAAAGAGGAGTTCGAGAGCCACGACATCGAGGTGCTGGTGCTGGACGAAGCGGACCGCATGCTGGACATGGGCTTCATCAAGGATGTGAACCGCATCGTGGAAGAGGCGCGTTATCGCAAGCACACCATGCTGTTCTCCGCCACCCTGGAAGGGGCCGGTCTCGAGAAGTTCGCCAACGATATCCTGAAGGAGCCGGTGGAGCTGCACGCCGAGCCGCCCCGCAGCGAACGTCGCCCCATCACCCAGTGGGTGCACCTGGCCGACGATGCCGCTCACAAGCTGGCCCTGCTGGTGCATATCCTGAAAGATCCCGAGACCCAGAAAGCCATCATCTTCGTCAAGACCCGTGAGCGGCTGGCGGAGCTGTCCGGTCAGCTGCAGGCGGCTGGCGTCTCCTGCGCCTGGATCCGCGGCGAGATGGAGCAGAGCAAGCGCATCGAGTCGATCCGCAAGTTCCATGAAGGGGAAGTGCCCTTCCTCATCGCCACCGACGTGGCCGCCCGCGGCATCGACCTGCCCAACGTCAGCCATGTCATCAACTATGACATGCCCTACGGCGCCGATGTCTACGTCCACCGGATCGGCCGCACCGGCCGTGCCGGCAACCGTGGTTGCGCCATCAGCCTGGTGGAAGCCCACGACATGGCGATGGTCGCCAAGATCGAGCGTTACACCGAAGAGCGCCTCAAGCGTCGGGTGATCGACGAACTGCGCCCCAAACACAAGGAAGCGCGGGTGCCGGTGAAGAAGAAAAAGCCGAAGGACGACAAGAAGAAGTCGGCCAAGAAGAAAAAGAAGTAAGCCTGCCCGCCACAACGGCCATCTCCGGATGGCCGTTGTGCTATCTGCTGCCCACTCGACGGGGGCCAGAAAAGAAAAAAGCCGACGTATAAACGTCGGCCAATAAAAAGTGCTTACAACAGAGGATTCACCTATTCAGACTTGGGGATCCTGAATTTGGTTCCCTCGGGTTGTAATTAATTTTCAGCGCGTTTGAACATCAGGGTATTGGCGTCGGACTCTTCCGCTACGAAGTAGTAGCCATCGGCGTTGAACCCGGTCAGCTGCTCCACCTTGGTGAGTCTGTGCTTGATGATGTGACGGGCCATCATGCCGCGCGCCTTCTTGGCGTAGAAGCTGATGATCTTGAACTGGCCGTTCTTCTCGTCCTTGAACACCGGCGTGATGATGCGCCCCTGCAGGGCCTTGGGACGTACCGACTTGAAGTACTCGTCGGATGCGAGATTGATCAGCACCTCGTCTCCCTGAGCGGCCAGCGCCTTGTTCAGGTGGGCGGTGATGATGTCGCCCCAGAACTGGTAGAGGTCCTTGCCACGCCCGTTGTCGAGGCGGATCCCCATCTCCAGCCGGTAAGGCATCATCAGATCGAGCGGACGCAGCACCCCGTAGAGACCGGAGAGCATGCGCAGGTGTGCCTGGGCGAAGTCGAGATCTGCCTCGCTGAAATCCTCCACCGCCAGCCCCGTATAGACATCCCCCTTGAAGGCCAGCAGCGCCTGGCGGGCGTTGGCCGGGCTGAAGTCGGGTTGCCAGTCGGCAAAGCGGGCGGCATTGAGGCCGGCCAGCTTGTCGCTGATCTTCATCAGGCTGGCGATCTGGTCCGGGCTCAGCTGGCGGGCCCGGCCGATCAGCTCGGCGGAGTGGCCCAGCAGCTCGGGTTGGGTGAAACGGGAAGTCACTAGCGGCGACTCGTAGTCCAGCGTCTTGGCCGGGGAAACCACAATCAGCATAACGATCCTTTATAGCGGTGACGCACGCCCCTCATTCATCCAGGGTGACGTTGTCAAGAGTGCCTGCACCCAGCTGCTCGCGCCCCGACAGCTTGATCAGCAGTCGCAGGTCGTTGGCCGAGTCGGCATGGGCAAGGGCCTCACTGTAGCCAATTTGGCCGGCACAGAACAGGGCGAACAGCGCCTGATCGAAGGTCTGCATGCCGAGCTCGGTGGACTTGGTCATCACCTCCTTGAGCCGGTGCATCTCACCCTTGCGGATGATGTCGGTGATGAGCGGGGTGTTGAGCAGTACCTCGAAGGCCGCACAGCGACGACGTCCGTCCAGGCTGGGCAGCAGTTGCTGAGCTACGATGGCACGCAGGTTGAAGGAGAGATCGAACAGGAACTGGCGGTGTTTCTCCTGAGGGACCAGATGCAGGATGCGGTCCAGCGCCTGGTTGGCATTGTTGGCGTGCAGGGTGGCGAGGCAGAGGTGGCCGGTCTCGGCAAACTGCAGGGCAAACTCCATGGTTTCTTGGCTGCGAATTTCGCCGATCAGGATCACGTCAGGGGCCTGGCGCAACGAACTCTTCAGCGCCACGTCGAACGACGCTGTGTCTATGCCTACCTCGCGCTGGGTGATCAGGCTGCGGCCGTGCTGATGCACGAACTCCACCGGATCTTCCACCGTCAGGATGTGGCCGTCCACATGCTGGTTGCGATAGCCGATCATGGCCGCCTGGGTGGTGGATTTGCCGGCGCCGGTGGCACCGACGAACAGCACCAGCCCGCGCTTGGCCAGGGCGATCTCCTGCAGGATGGGGGGCAGCGCCAGCTCGTCGAAGGTGGGGATGCGGGTCTCGATGCGGCGCAGCACCATGCCCGGCAGCTCCTGCTGCCAGAAGGCGCTGACCCGAAAGCGGCCAAGCTCCTCGCGGTGGATGGCGTAGTTGGCCTCCTTGGTGCGCAGGTAGCGCTCGAAGTGCTCCTGGCTCAGGGTCTCCTTGACCAGCGCCAGCGCCCTTGCCTTGTCGAGGGGGGCTTCTACCAGTGACTGCAGATGGCCGTTGACCTTGAGGGTCGGCGGCGTGCCGACCGTGATGAACAGATCCGAGCCTTTGCGGGCGACCAGCTCGGTCAGCAGGGCATCCAGATTCATAACGACTCCTTCCCTAGATTCGTCGTGGTTAGATGGTGTTGGGATCAACCGCCTTGGCCTTGGCATCCAGCGCCGCCACTACGCCGCGGCTCACCAGCTGCTTGAGGCTCTGATCCATGGTCTGCATGCCGTGGGTCATCCCGGTCTGGATCACCGAGTAGAGCTGGGCGATCTTGTCTTCCCGGATGAGGTTACGCACGGCGGGAATCCCCATCATGATCTCGTGGGCCGCCACCCGGCCGCCGCCGATGCGCTTGAGCAGGGTCTGGGAGATGACCGCCCGCAGCGACTCGGAGAGCATGGAGCGCACCATGTCTTTTTCCGCACCGGGGAAGACGTCGATGATCCGGTCGATGGTCTTGGCCGCGGACGAGGTGTGCAGGGTGCCGAACACCAGATGGCCGGTCTCGGCAGCGGTCATGGCGAGGCGAATGGTTTCCAGGTCACGCATCTCGCCCACCAGGATGATGTCCGGGTCTTCCCGCAGCGCCGAACGCAGGGCGTTGCTGAAGCTCTTGGTATCGCGGTGCACTTCCCGCTGGTTCACCAGACAGCGCTTGTTTTCGTGCACGAATTCGATGGGGTCCTCGATGGTGAGGATGTGGTGATGAAAGTTCTCGTTGATGTAGTTGACCATGGCCGCCAGGGTGGTGGATTTACCCGAGCCGGTCGGACCGGTCACCAGCACCAGGCCGCGCGGGTATTCGGCAATCTTGCGAAAGATCTCCGGCGCGTCCAGATCTTCGAGGCTCAGCACCGTGCTGGGGATGGTCCGAAATACCGCACCGGAGCCGCGCGCCTGCTGGAAGGCGTTGACCCGGAAGCGGGCGAGGTTCGGCACCTCGAACGAAAAGTCCACCTCGAAGTTCTCTTCCAGTTCCTTGCGCTGGTGGTCGTTCATGATGTCGTAGATGAGGGCGTGCACTTCCCGGTGTTCCAGGGCGGGCAAATTGATCTTGCGAACCTCGCCATCAACCCTGATCATCGGGGGAACCCCGGCCGAGAGGTGTAGATCCGAGGCTTTATGTTTTACACTGAAAGCCAATAACTCTGTGATATCCATAGATTTGTCATTCTCCCATCACAAGATCACTAACGAAACATGAACCAGATTGCCGAGCACCTGCTTCAGGTCAAGGAACGTATTGTACAAGCCGCCAGTCGCGCGGGCCGAAGCCGCGATCACATCCAGCTGCTGGCGGTCAGCAAGACCAAACCGCTGGAGGCCGTTTGCGAGGCCTATGCCGCCGGTCAGCGCCGCTTTGGCGAATCCTACGCCCAGGAAGCG
Organism: Aeromonas sp. Y318-1; assembly: GCF_027706125.1. NCBI lineage: Bacteria > Pseudomonadati > Pseudomonadota > Gammaproteobacteria > Aeromonadales > Aeromonadaceae > Aeromonas > Aeromonas sp. Y318-1. The sequence continues at coordinate 138,081 of NZ_JAPDCM010000009.1, read as the reverse complement.
GCGACCAAGATAGATACCCTGCGTGAGCAAGGGGCCTGTGCAGACATAGAGTGGCACTTTATCGGCCCGCTGCAATCGAACAAATCCAAGCTGGTGGCCGAGCGCTTCGACTGGGTGCAGAGCGTGGACAGAGAGAAGCTGATCGAACGCCTGAACAACCAGCGCCCGAGCGGGCTCGCGCCGCTAAATGTCTGTCTGCAAATCAATATTAGCGGAGAGAGCAGCAAATCCGGAACGTCGGAGCAAGAGATTTTCCGCCTGGCTGAACTGGTCTCCCGCTGTGAACGGCTGCGGCTGCGCGGCCTGATGGCGATTCCGGAGCACACCAGCGACGAGGCGGTGCTGGCCGCTCAGATGGTGCGCATGCAGACTCTGTTCACCGAGCTTGCGCAACAATACCCGGGCGTCGACACCCTCTCGATGGGGATGACCGAGGATCTCGAACTGGCGATCGGCCACGGCAGCACCATGGTGAGGGTCGGTACCGCCATCTTCGGTGCCCGCGACTATTCATGAGCAAGGGCCGGGATGCGATGCATCGGGCAGTGCTTTTTTCAGATAACAGGAGCGTTTGATGCAGCATAGAATCCTCGCCTTTATCGGGGCGGGCAACATGAGCCGCAGTATCATTGCCGGTCTGGTTCAGGCGGGCTATCCGGCCGACCGGATCATCGCCGCCAACCCCAGTCGGCCCAAGCTGGATGCGCTGGCCAACGACTACGGCATCCGCATCACCCAGGACAACGCCGAGGCGGCCCGGGCGGCGGAGGTGATCGTGCTGGCGGTCAAGCCGCAGCTGATGGCGGCCATGCTGAGCGCGCTGGTGGCACAGCTGGGCACGCTGGAGGGCAAGCTGCTCATCTCCATCGCCGCCGGCATCAAGGTGGCGCGGCTGGCCGAGATGGCGGGTGGCCACAGCCGGATCATCCGTACCATGCCGAACACCCCCTCTCTGCTGGGGCTGGGCATGACCGGGCTGTACGCCCCTCCCGGCATCGAGCAGGCTGACCGCGCGCTGGCCGAGCAGATGATGCAGGCGGTGGGCAAAACCCTGTGGGTGGAGCAGGAGTCCGCCATCAACGGTGTCATCGCCGCGGCCGGCAGCGCACCTGCCTACTTCTTCCTGTTCATGCAGGCCATCGCCGAGGAGGCCGAGGCCATGGGCTTCTCCCCCGAGCAGGCTCGCCTGCTGGTGCAGCAGACCGCCCTTGGTGCGGCGGCCATGGTCGAGCAGAATCCCGAGCTGTCGCTGCAGGCCCTGCGCGAGCAGGTGACCAGCAAGGGCGGCACTACCGCCGAGGCGATCAAGACTTTCCAGCAGCAGGGACTGATGCCGCTGACGGCACACGCCATGCAGGCAGCTGTTGCCCGGGCCGGCGAAATGGAAACCCTGTTCTGAACCCGATTTCTCTTACTCTCTGTCTCAACCTGGAGCCCAGATGAACACTGCTTACTTTCTGATTAACACGATTTTTGACCTCTATCTCATGGTGGTGCTGTTACGCGTCTGGCTGCAGTGGGCCCGCGCAGATTTCTACAACCCCATGAGCCAGATGGTGGTCAAGCTGACCAATCCGCTGGTGGTGCCGCTGCGCCGGGTCATTCCCGGGTTTGGCGGGCTGGACATGGCCTCTGTGCTGCTGGCCATCATCATCGCCTTCGCCAAGCTGGCGCTGCTCAAGAGCATGAACGTGCTGCTGGCCGACTGGCTCACCCTCAGCCTGTTTGCCGGGCTGACTGTGCTGAAGAAGGCCGGCTCCATGATCTTCTGGGTGCTGCTGATCCGCGCCATCCTGAGCTGGGTCAGCCAGGGTCGCAACCCCATCGAGTACGTGATGCACCAGCTGACCGAGCCCTTCCTGGCCCCCATCCGTCGCATTCTGCCGGCACTGGGCGGGCTGGATCTCTCCGTGCTGGTCGCCTTTATCGGGCTGCAGGCCATAAACTATCTGTTGGGTGATCTGTTCGGCCAGCTGTGGTGGATGATTTGATGGCAGCCGTCCTGCGGGAAGGGGATGAGCTGATAATGCATCTGATGATCCAGCCCAAGGCGAGTCGGGATCAGATCGTCGGATTGCATGGAGAAGAGTTGAAAGTGGCCATCACGGCGCCGCCGGTGGATGGCCAGGCCAACAGCCACTTGATCAAGTATCTGGCCAAGCAGTTCAAGGTGGCCAAGGGGCAGGTTCGCATCGTGCGGGGGGAGTTGGGACGGCACAAGACGGTCGCCATCGAGGCGCCCAGGCAGATCCCCGCCGAGGTCAGTGCCCTGCTGGACAATCAGGGTTAACACGAGAAGGATGACACCATGAAAACAGCCTGGATAAGCTGCCTGCTGGCACTGTTGCTGACCTTGCCCCTGCGGGCCGAACAGATGAAGGAACTGGGCTCCTGGCAGGTGCACTACAGCGCCTTCAACTCCAGCTTCCTCACCCCCGAGGTGGCCAAGGCCTACGGCCTGGAGCGCAGCCGCTACAACGGCATCGTCAACATCGCGGTGCAGAACAAGCAGGGGGTCGCCCAGGCGGTGGGGATCAGCGGCGAGGCCAAGAATCTCACCGGCACCATCCGCAACCTGAGCTTCCAGGAGGTCAAGGAGGGGGATGCCATCTACTACTTGGCGGTGCTGCCCTATCGCAACGAGGATACCTACCAGTTCACCCTGAAGATCATGGGGGAGGGGCAGCAACAGACGCTGACCTTCCAGCAGACCTTCTACGTCGACTGATGCTTGTCATGCCCAGAAAAAGCCCCGAACGCAGGTTCGGGGCTTTTTTCATGACGGCGAGTCGGTGGGCGGGGTGAAGTCGTGGATCTCCCCGATCCGCGGGGTGAAGCGGGGATCCTGATCCCGGTTGTGTTCCACCCACTCCATGGCCTGACAGAAGCTCTCCCGCTTCGAGAACTCGCTGCGCACCTGATCGATGGCCCGCTCCGCGCTGCGCCGCTCCATCTTGCTGGCCTTGCGGTCGCTGAACTGCTTGTGCTGGGCCAGCATCCACTCGGTGAAGGCCTGGCGGCACTGTGCCTCGCTGGCCGCCTGGGCGGGCAGGGCCGCCAGCAGGGCGATGATCAATAAATAGCGCATAACAACATCGGTGACTGAGGGAGGGTTGTCTGAAAGGGCGGCATTCTATGCCGAAAACTTGAGCATGAACAGGGGAAGAGAGGGAGCCGGCATGGTCGGCCCCCACAGGGTCAGTGCTTGACGAGGTAGAGCTGGCGGCTGTAGGCCACGTCTTCCGGATTGTTGATGGGATAGCCCTTGAGCCAGGGCTTGATCAGCCGGGCGTTGGTGTACTGATAGATGGGGGCGATGGGCGCCTCGTCCTGCAGTATGGTTTCGGCCTCATCGAACAGGCGGGCCCGTTCACGGGGATCCTGGCTGTTGGCAGCCTTGGCCAGCAGGGCATCGTAGCCGGCGTTGGCGAAGCGGGCCATGTTGCCGCTGTGGTGGGAGCCCCACAGGCCGAGGAAGGCGGACGGGTCATTGTAGTCGGCCACCCAGGAGGAGCGGATCACCTCGAACTGGCCGCTCTGGCGGCTGTCGAGATAGGTTTTCCACTCCTGATTGGTGAGCTCGACCCGGGCTCCCAGCTTCTGTTTCCACAGGTTGGCGATGGCCAGCGCCATCTTCTTGTGTACCTCGGCCGTGTTGTAGAGCAGGGTCAGCTTGAGCGGGTTGGCCGGGCCGTAGCCCGCCGCCTTGAGCAGGGCTCTGGCCTTGTCGTCCAGCTCCTGCTGACTGCTGCTGGAGAGCAGGTTGGCCTTGGGCTCGAAGCCGGCAACCACGTCCGGGGTGAAGTGATAGGCCGGTTTTTCTCCGGTGCCCAGGATCTTGCTGGCGATGAGGCCCCGGTCAATGGTGTAGGAGAGCGCCTTGCGCACCCGCACGTCGTTGAGGGGGGCGCGCTGGGTATTGAAGGCGTAGTAGTAGGTGCCGAGCTGATCCGGGGTATAGACCTCGCCCGGGATCTGCTGCATCAGTTTGTGATACTGCTCCTTGGGGAAGGATTCGGTGATGTGCAGGTCGCCGGCCAGGTAGCGGTTGGTGGCCGCGCTCTCCTGGTTGATGGGCACGAAGGTGACCTTGGTCAGCACGGTATGGGCGCGATCCCAGTAGTAGGGGTTGGGGGTCAGCTCCAGCTTCTCGTTCACCACCCGGTGACTCAGCACGAAGGCGCCGTTGCCGACCAGCTTGCCGGGCTGGGTCCACTGGTTGCCGTATTGCTCCATGCTGGCGCGATGCAGCGGCGACAGGCTGGGGTGGGTCAGCAGGCTCAGGAAGTAGGGCACCGGCTGGGAGAGGGTCACCTGCAGGGTATGCTGGTCGAGGGCCTTCACTCCGAGCTCTGCGGGGGGCAGCTTGCCGGCCACTATCTCATCCACCTTGTCGAAGCGGGCCAGCTGGGCGAACCAGGCAAAGGTGGCAGCCTCTTTGGGATCCACCAGTTTGCGCCAGCCGTAGACGAAGTCGGCGGCCTGCACGGGATCGCCGTTGGACCAGCGGGCGTCCGGTCGAAGATGGAAGGTGAAGCGCTGATTGCTTTGGTTGTCCCAGCTGGCGGCTACCCCGGGCTGCACCTTGCCATCCGGTCCCTGGGTCAGCAGCCCCTCGTAGAGATCCCGCAGTACCTGCAACTCGGGCAGGCCGACCAGCTTGAGCGGGCTCAGGCTCGCTGGCTCGTCTTTCAGATGACGCACGACGGCCTGTTCGGCGGCGAGCTGGGTGCCGGGTGGAACATCGGCAGCCTGGACACAGGCACAGCCCAGCAGGGCCAGCAGGGGACTCCATCCTTTCATGGTTGATCCTTCAAATAGTGTGAAGCGGGGTGAAAACTCGGCGAGAAGTGATCGCCGACAGACGGGAAATCATGATATCCCGTTTGCTGGTCAGACCGCCAGTATGAGTCCCTTGGATGAGGGGACTCCCCGGCATCTTATTTGACCCGCCATTCGGGCAGAGGAGTAAGCAATGAGAACATGGATCCTGTTGGCCCTGGCCATCAGTCAGGGGGCCTGGGCGCTGGCGCCGTGTGAGCGCGAGAGCCAGGTTGGCAGCTGGTGCGAGGCGAACATAGATCAGCTGCATCCGACCCAGGGCGGCGTGGGCCAGATCCAGGTCGACAACACCCAGGCCGAGCTGGCGGGCAAGAGCGCAAAGCAGCTCGACAAGTTGATGAAAAAGAAAGAGATCCCCATCGTCATTGCGCCCGATGGCGGTTACTGGCTGGTGGACAGGCACCATCTGACCAAGGCGCTGTGGCAGTCTGGTGTGAAGCAGGTGCGGGTCAAGGTGATCGCCAGGTTGCAGGACAAGGAGAACTTCTGGAGCCAGATGCAGTGCAACCACTGGGCCTGGCTCAAGGATGAAAAGGGCGGTGCACTGACGCCGCAGCAACTGCCAGCCCACATCGGCGAACTGCCGGATTACCCCTATCGGACGGTGGCCGGCCTGCTGCAGGATGCGGGCTATTTCGACAAGCGGGAGCAGGTCTACTTCGTCGAGTTTGCCTGGGCCAGCTGGCTCGGCCAGCAGATGGACTGGTTGCCGGTCGACAGTGCCAACCTGGCGGATCGCCTCTATCAGGCCAAACGGCTGGCATGCAGCAGCAAGGCGGCGGATCTGCCCGGTTATCCGGGCAAGCAGTGCCGAGTCAATCAGTCGCGCAGCGGCAACTGAGCGGATAGTCGCTGCCAAAACAACTGCGGGGGGCCTATGCCCCCCGCTTCGTCATGATGGCTGCCGGGCCTGCTGCCAGTGCGCGGCGGCCTGTTCCAGCAGGGCCACTTCGCCTTGCTGGATCAGCGGCAGCAAGGCCTGCACCTGGGCATCCGGCCACTCCCACCAGGCCAGCGCCTGCAAGCGGGCGATCTCCTCCTCAGCAAAGCGCATCCTGATAACCTTGGCCGGCGTGCCGGCCACCATGGCATAGGGCGGCACATCCTGATTGACCAGGGCGCGCGCCGCTATGATGGCCCCGTCGCCGAGGGTGACTCCCGGCATGATCATGGCGTCCATGCCGATCCAGACGTCGTTGCCGATGCGGGTGTCGCCGGCAGGGCGATAGCTGCGCTGGAGGGCATCGAGAGCGGCAAACGGATAGGTGCTGATGAAGTCGGCATTGTGGGTGTGGTTGCCGCCCATCAGGATCTTCACCCCGGCGGCTATCTGCACATAGTCGCCGATATGCAGCTGATCGATGTGCCAGAGCGGCTCCCAGCCGGTCTCCGGGCTGCGGCTGAAACTGTCACCGTGCAGATAGCGCACGGCGGCCTCTTCAAACGGGCCGTCCCAGGCGCCGGAATAGTAGCTGTGGCACCCCTTCAGGTGGATGTTGGGGTTGCTCACCGTCAGGTGCAGGTACTCGACCTGCGACCAGTGTTGGCAGGGTTTCATGGTTGTCTCCTCGTTCAAATGGATAGGGTGGATGACGCGAGGAGCGCAGCTAATAGATCCAGACCAGCAGGCGGGGCACGCACAGGGTCGAGCAGCCCAGATCCTGGGGTAAACGGGGTCGCAGCATGGAGTGTGCGGGTCCTGAAGGGTGGATCGCCATGGTAAGTCATATGGGGATGGGGGCCAAGCCAAGCATCGTTATCTGGTCAAAACCTGCACGAAATATCGGGTTGATATTCATTCTCAACTGGGCATGATAAAAGTCCCACCCATCAACTTGGGAGATCGGCATGGCCCATCAAATCTGGCAGCGTTACATGCTGGAGGCTGAAAACGCACTGGGCGCGGGCGCGCTCGGCACCGCTATCTGCCTCTATCAGCAGGCCCTCGCCGAGGTATACGAACTGAGTGACGGCGAGCTGGACGAGTTGGCTAGCATGCGGGTGGCGACCTGCCACCGGCTGGCCGATTTCTGGCGCGCCATGGAGGAGCCGGCCTATGAGCTGCGCTACCTCAAGCTGGCCTCCGAGCTGGTGACGGCGTTGGTGCCCCAGTGTCCGAACCAGGAGTGCGAATCCCTCATCAGCGAACTGGGTTGCTGTCGGGCGGCGCTGCTCTCTTTCCTCAAGCGCCACCCCAATCCCGACATCGCCCGCTTGATCCAGCTGCAGGATCAGGTGCAGGGCTGCGAGCTGATCGGCCGTTTTCGCCTCAACTGAGGATCATTTACGGCCTTTGAGGCGCTGGGAGATCCGCGTTTGTGCTTCTTCCCCCTGCAGGGCGAGGGAGAAGGCGCGCGCCTCCAGATCGATGACGAAGTGCACCGCCTGCCTGAGCTCCTGCTTGAGCAGCGCCTTGCTCTTTTGCAGCGCCTTCGGCGCCTTGGCCGACAGCTTCAAACCCTGTTCCCGGGCAAAGAGGAGCAGCGCTTCGGCCGCCAGCACCCGGTTGGCGAGCCCCAGCCGCAGTGCCTCGTCGGCATCGATGGCTTCGGCCAGCAGCAACAGCTCCGCTGCCTTCAAGTGGCCCACACTGCGCGGCAGCAGCAGGCTGGAGGCAAACTCCGGCACCAGCCCCAGCTCGACGAAGGGCAGTTGCAGGCGGGCATTGTCGGCCAGATAGACCAGATCGCAGTGCAGCAGCAGGGTGGTGCCAATCCCCACCGCCGCGCCGCCGACCGCGGCGATCACCGGCTTCGGGAAGTCGGCCAGGGTGTGGAGGAACTGCAAGATGGGATCGTCAGCCTCCAGGGTCTCTTTCCCCACGAAGTCGGCCAGATCATTGCCGGCAGTAAAGCAGTCGCTCTGCCCCTGGATGAGCAGGGCGTGGATGGCGTCATCTTCCGTCGCTTGTCGCAAGGCGTCGGTGAGCGCACGATACATGGCGGTATTGAGGGCATTGCGCTTGTCGGGACGATTGAGGGTCAGGGTGAGCAAGCCATCCTGCTGCTCGACAATGATAATGGGGTCCATGTCTAAATCCTTGTTATTGCTGGCTGTCAAAAGCTTACCGCTGCGGTAATCTTTGCTGCGTTTAACAACATCATAAAAGGATTTCAACCATGTTTAAACGTGCGTTCTATTCCCTGCTGGCCCTGGGGCTGGCTGCTCCCGCCCTGGCCAAGGTCGAGGCTGTCGACGGCTATGTGCGCCTGTTGCCGCCGGGCTCGCCCAACACCGCCGCCTTTCTGGTGCTGAAGAATGATGCCGATCAGCCGGTCAAGCTGGTGGCTGCCGCCTCGCCCGAGGTGGGCCGCGCCGAGCTGCACACCCATCTGCACGAGAACGGCGTGATGAAGATGCGCCAGGTCGAGAGCATAGAGGTGCCGGCCAAGGGGGAAGTGGCGCTCAAACCCGGCAGTTTTCACATCATGCTGTTCGAGGTGCGCGAGCTCTCCCAAGGCACCCCTTTCCCGCTGACATTGACCATGGATGATGGCCAGAAGCTGGAGTTGAACCTGCCGGTGAAGCCGATTGAACCCATGGCAGGCATGCAGCACTGACATTAATGGACGCTTGTTCAGTTTTTTACACTGTGTATTCCCGTCGCACTGGGTAAAATGATGGCCTTTCCAGTCCATAGATAGAGAGTGACGTGATGAAGAAGACCTTGATTGCCGGTTGCGTACTGGCCCTGTTCAGCCAGGCTGCTATGGCTGCCGATGACTGGCGTTTCGCTGCCGGTACCGATGTATGGAATGCTCAGGGCAGCGGCCAGATCAACGGTGTCGGGGCCAATGGCAGCTACGACGAGAACTACAACTGGAGCGGCTACCTGCAACTGGAGCACGGCATCATCCTGCTGCCCAACGCCAAGTTCGAGATCTCCGATTTCGGTACCAGCGGCGGCGCCCTCAACAACGATCTGATGGCGTATGACCTGAGCCTCTACTATCGCCTGTTCAACAACGACCTGTTCCAGATCGATCTGGGTCTGACCGGTCGTCGCTACGATGGTGATTTCAACACCCAGCACTACTCCTATGACAAGGACGTGCTGATGGCCTACACCGGCGCCGAAGTGCGCATCCCGGGTACCGGCTTTGCCGCCTTCGGCGATGCCCGCGTGCAGGATGCCGACAACTACGACTACCGTCTGGGTGGCTCCTACAAGTTCGCGACCGTACCGCTCAAGGTGCGTGCCGGCTGGCGTGATGCGAGCATGGACTTCGATCGCGTTGACCAGCGGGTCGACGGCTGGTTCATCGGCGGCGAATTCACCTTCTAATTCCGGCAACGGCTGATGACGATGTCCCCATCATCCCGATGGCGGCATCCGACGAGGAAAGAGCATGGGTCATATCATAGTGACGGGGGCGGGGTCCGGTCTGGGCCGGGCGCTCACCATAGGCCTGGTTGAACGCGGTCATCAGGTCTCCATGATGGGGCGTCGTTATCAGAGGCTGCAGGAGCAGGAGGAGTTGCTCGGCAAGGCGGTGATCGGCATCGCCGCCGATCTGGCACACCACGAGGAAGTGGACGTGGCGTTCGCCGCTGCGGTGGAGTGGGGCGGCCTGCCCGAGCTGGTGCTGCACTGCGCCGGTGTGGGCGAGTTCGGCCCGGTCGGCGTCTATACCGCCGAGCAGATCCGCCGGGTGGTGGAGAGCAATCTCATCTCCACCATTCTGGTGGCCCAGCAGACGGTGCGCCTCATCGGCGACAAGGGCGGTGTGCTGGCCAACGTGCTCTCCTCCGCCGCCCAGGTGGGCAAGGCCAACGAGAGCCTCTACTGCGCCTCCAAGTGGGGCATGCGTGGTTTTCTGGAGTCGTTGCGGGCCGAGCTGAAAGGCTCGCCGCTGCGGCTGGTGAACCTCTATCCGAGCGGGATCCGCAGTGAATTCTGGGACAACTCGGATCACGTGGACAGCAGCGGCTTCATGACCCCGGAAGACGCCGCCGCCTACATGCTGGATGCGCTGGAAGCCAGAAGCAGCTGCCATGTGACCGATCTCTTCATCGGTCGCAACTAGCTGCGGCCAGTCTCGCCTCTACCCTGCGGCAGAAAACAAAAAGCGCGCCTAATGGCGCGCTTTTTTATGGGGGCAAGGGGCGGAATTAACGGCCCAGCTTGGCCTTGAGCAGGGCAACGATCTCGCTGATCGCCACTTCCTGCTTCTCGCCGGTGCGGCGGCACTTGTACTCCACCACGCCGTTGTCCAGACCGCGATCGCCGATGACGATGGCGTGCGGCACACCCAGCAGCTCCATGTCGGCGAACATCACGCCCGGGCGCTCTTTACGGTCATCGAACAGCACATCCACACCGGCGGCTTTCAGCTCGGTGTAGAACTGCTGTGCCTGCTCGGCCACGCGCTCGGACTTGTGCATGTTCATCGGCACGATGGCCACTTCGAACGGGGCGATGGCTTCCGGCCAGATGATGCCGTACTGGTCGTTGTTCTGCTCGATGGCGGCAGCCACCAGGCGGGAAACCCCGATACCGTAGCAACCCATCTCCATGGTGACGGACTTGCCGCCCTCGTTCAGCACGCTCGCCTTCATGGCTTCGGAGTACTTGGTACCCAGCTGGAAGATGTGGCCCACTTCGATGCCGCGCTTGAGCAGCAGCTTGCCCTGGCCGCACGGGCTCGGGTCGCCTTCCACCACGTTGCGCAGGTCGGCAACTTCATAGGTAGCGATATCGCGATCCCAGTTGGCTCCGGTCAGGTGGAAGCCGGTCTCGTTGGCGCCACAGACGAAGTCCGCCAGATGGGCGGCGCTGCGATCGGCGATGATGCGACCGGCAAAGCCGACCGGGCCGATGGAGCCTGCGTCGCAACCGGCAGCAGCCTTGATCTGCTCGTCGTTGGCGAAGGTCAGCGGGTTGGCAACACCCGGCAGTTTCTCGGCCTTGATTTCGTTCAGCTCGTGATCGCCACGCAGAACCAGCGCGATGACGGCCTGGTTGCCGTGCTCGTCCGCTTCGCCCAGCACCAGCAGGGTCTTGGCGATGGAGCTCGGCGCCACGTTCAGGAAGGCGGCCACTTCGTCGATGGTGTGGACGGCCGGGGTAGCAACCTTGGTCAGGGCCGCGGTGGCGGCAGGGCGCTCGCCAGTCGGTGCCAGCGCTTCGGCCATCTCGATGTTGGCGGCGTAATCTGATGTATCGGAGAAGGCGATCAGATCTTCACCGCTCTCGGCCAGCACCTGGAATTCGTGGGAGCCGGTACCACCGATGGAGCCGGTATCGGCCTGCACCGGACGGAAGTTCAGCCCCATGCGGGTGAAGGCGGCGCAGTAGGCGGCGTGCATCCGCTCGTAGGTCTCGATCAGCGAAGCCTTGTCGATGTGGAAGGAGTAGGCGTCCTTCATCAGGAATTCGCGACCGCGCATCACGCCGAAGCGGGGACGCACTTCATCGCGGAACTTGGTCTGGATCTGGTAGAGGTTGAGCGGCAGCTGCTTGTAGCTGTTCACTTCGTAACGCACCAGCGAGGTGATCACCTCTTCGTGGGTCGGACCCAGTACGAAGGGGCGGTTGTGACGGTCGGTCAGACGGCACAACTCGGGACCGTAGTCATCCCAGCGGCCGGATTCCTGCCACAGCTCGGCGGGTTGCACCACCGGCATGGAGACTTCGATGGCACCAGCATTGTTCATCTCTTCGCGAACAATGTTCTCGATTTTTTTCAGAACCCGCAGACCGGACGGCAGCCAGGCATACATGCCGGAGGCCAGTTTGCGGATCATGCCGGCGCGCAGCATCAGCTGGTGGCTGACGATCTCGGCATCGGACGGGGTTTCCTTGAGAGTGGAAAGCAGATATTGGCTGGTACGCATCGCGGTAGACCTTAGCTAAGACGGGCGGCTGGGCCCTGGATAATTTCAAGAGCGGAATTTTAACAGGCCGGACCCTGCGGCCCAAGGGCTAAATTCGTACGATGGGAGAAAGCGGGGGCATCGCCCCCGCGTTGGTCAGACCCGAAATTGCGACAGCAGGCGCTGTTGCAGCAGGCTGGCCTGATGCAGGGAGGAGGCGAGCTGCAGGCACTCCTGCGCCTCCTGCTCGCCGGTCTGGGCTTGCAGGCTGATGCCGGAGACCTTGTCCGAGGTGTGGCTCAGGGTATGGGAGAGCTGACCGGTGGCATCGGCCACCTGTTGCACCATGTCCGCCAGATGGTCGATGGCCTCTTCCACCTTGAACAGGATCTGCCTGGTGTTGTCAGAGTCCTCCATGCCGGATTCCACCGTCTTCAGATTGCGCTGCATCATCAGATAGGCTTTCTCGGTCTGTTGCTGGATGTTGTTGATCACCTCGGTTATTTCGGCACTGGAGGAGGCGGTGCGATTGGCCAGGGTGCGCACCTCGTCGGCCACCACGGCAAAGCCGCGACCCATTTCGCCGGCCCGGGCCGCCTCGATGGCGGCGTTGAGCGCCAGCAGGTTGGTCTGCTCCGAAATGCTGCTGATGGTGGAGATGATCTGGCCAATCTGGCTGGCCTGCTCTTTGAGGGCGTTGATGGCGTTGGCGCACTCGCCTACTTCCACCACTACCCGCTGCATGCCGTTGCTGGCGGAGGTCACGTATTGGCTGCTCTCGGCGGTGAGCTGGCGCACCTCGTTGGCGTTTTGGGCCGCCAGGCTGCAGTTGTCCGAGATGGAGGTGGCGACCTGGACCATCTGCTCGCTGTCGTGGTGCAGTGCCTGGGCGTGTTCGGCGGTCTGGCGGCTGCTCTGACTGATGGCTTCGACCCGGTTGACCGAGGTGTGGACGTGCTCGCTGATGTGCTGGTTGTTGTCCATGGTGGAGCTGATCATCTTCTGCAGTTTCTCGATGAAGCGATCCACGCTGCCGGCCAGCGAGCCAATCTCGTCGTCGCGCTTGAGATTGATCCGCGCGTTGAGATCGCCCTCACCGGCGGCTATGTCCTGCATGCGCTGATTGACCTGCAGCAGGGGTTTGACGATGGTGCGCACCAGCCAGAAGCCGCACAGGGTCACGAGCAGCAGGCTCAACAGCAGACCCCCCAGCAGCAGGTTCTTGGTGTGGCTGATGATGCTGTTGAGCTGGTTCACCTGATCCTCGACCGTGGCGTCCCCCTTGGCTTCGACCTCGACCAGTTGCTGCTTGAGCTGGTCGGCACTGCGTTCATAGTTGACCAGTTGACCCTGATACTCGCTCAGTGCCGCCATCCACTGCACCATCAGCCGCTGCACCTCGGTTTGCAAGGTGCGGTACTGGGTTGCCAGCGACTGGCCGGCAAATTCCCCTTCGCCGGGCACATCAAACATGCCGCTGCCCAGCATGGCGTCGACCGCTTCCTGGTAGAAGCGGGTTGCCTCCTTCATCTCGGCCTGGATGGCGGGAGTCGGCCCCTCGCTCTGCATCTTCTCCAGTGCATAGAGCTGGCGCAGGAAGCCGATGTTGGCCTCCATGCCACCATCGGCAGCATGCCAGCGGGTAGCCAGACCACCATTCCAGCTGATGGCCTGATCCGGCGACTGGGTCAGGCTCTCGACCGCGCCGTCCCCCACCACCTCAAGTTGAGTCGAGAGGCGGGACATGCGCTCCGAGCTGGCGCGCAGCGCCTGATCGACGCTGGTAAAGGCCCGGTAGAGTGCCAGCAACTGCTCCTGTTGCTGCTGATAGGCCAGATGCTGCTGCTCCATCGTGCCGATGGCGGTGGCGTCGATCAGCCGGCCTTCCCCCACCCGGCGCATGGCATCGGCGGTGGCCGCTCTGGCGCGTTGCAGTTCCGGCTCGTCGAGCGGCATGCCTCTGAGCATCTTCTGGATGTAGAGCGACTGGTTGCCTAGCTCGATGGACCCTTCCATGGCGCCGTCGGCAGTCTGCCAGGCGGCGCCCAATACATAGGAGAGCAGATCCGCCAGTCGCTGGCTGCCATACCAGCCGACGATGCCCATCCCCAGCGTGCAGCTGAGCAGAATGGTCAGCCCGAGATTCGATGTGGTGACAATTTTCATGATGCAGGACCTTCCTTGGCTCCGAACAAACCCAATTCAGTGTTTTATCAATGGCGGGAATCCGCCATTCCCGATGAAAAATAAAGTTGTTGCCATGCCCGGATCCAAGCATGGCTGGCAACGGGCGAACGTGCCGAGAATCCGCCCCGCTCCTCACCGCCCTATGCTGGATACTTATCCAGTTATTCTTTATGCTATGAGCCAATTTACAGATAGCTGGTTTGGCGAGGAGAGAGCCGTGATTGGTCGCTTGAGAGGCGTAGTCATTGAGAAACAACCCCCCGAGGTACTGCTGGAGGTCGGGGGTGTGGGCTATGAGGTACAGATGCCCATGAGCTGCTTCTATGATCTGCCCGAGATCGGCAAGGAGGCGACCATCCACACCCACTTCGTGGTGCGGGAAGATGCCCAGCTGCTCTATGGCTTCAACCACAAGCAGGAGCGGGCGCTGTTTCGCGAGCTGATCAAGACCAACGGGGTCGGTCCCAAGCTGGCGCTGGCCATCCTCTCCGGCATGACTGCCACCCAGTTCGTGCTGAGCGTCGAGCGCGAAGAGATAAGCTCCCTGGTCAAGTTGCCGGGAGTGGGCAAGAAGACCGCCGAGCGGCTGGTGGTGGAGATGAAGGACCGGCTCAAGGGTTGGGTCAGCCACGATCTCTTCTCGCCGGCCGAGATCACCCTGCCTGCCAGAGAGAGTGCCCTGCGGGCGCCGGATTCGAGCGAAGAGGCAGCCAGCGCGCTGGTAGCGCTCGGCTACAAGCCGCAGCAGGCCAGTCAGATCGTCAGCAAGGTCGCTGTCGACGGCATGTCGGTGGAAGATATCATCCGTGAAGCACTGCGCAGCCTGGTGTGAGGTAGACAATGATTGAAGCGGATCGTCTCATCTCCGCCTCCGGCGGGCGAGAAGAGGAAGTCATCGATCGGGCCATCCGGCCCAAGCTGCTGGCCGATTACACCGGTCAGGCTCCCGTCTGCGAGCAGATGGAGATTTTCATCGCGGCGGCGCGCCAGCGCGGCGAGGCGCTAGATCATCTGTTGATCTTCGGCCCGCCGGGGCTTGGCAAGACCACGCTGGCCAACATCGTGGCCAACGAGATGGGGGTCAACATCAAGACCACCTCCGGCCCGGTGCTGGAGAAGGCCGGCGATCTGGCGGCACTGCTCACCAACCTCGAACCGAACGACGTGCTGTTCATCGACGAGATCCACCGCCTCAGTCCGGTGGTGGAGGAGGTGCTCTATCCGGCGATGGAGGATTACCAGCTCGACATCATGATCGGGGAGGGGCCTGCCGCCCGTTCCATCAAGCTCGATCTGCCCCCCTTCACCCTGATCGGTGCTACTACCCGGGCTGGCTCCCTCACCAGTCCGCTGCGGGATCGTTTTGGCATAGTGCAACGGCTCGAGTTCTACAACGTCAAGGATCTGACCGACATCGTCGCGCGCAGCGCCCGCTGCCTCGGGCTCGACATGACGGAAGACGGTGCACTGGAGGTGGCGCGTCGTTCGCGTGGTACGCCGCGAATTGCTAACCGTTTGTTGCGCCGGGTGCGCGATTTTGCCCAGGTGAAATCTGACGGCCGCATTGATGGACCCATAGCGGCCCGAGCCATGGACATGCTGGACGTGGATAATGAAGGCTTCGACTTCATGGACCGCAAGCTATTGTTGGCTGTGATAGACAAGTTTCTGGGCGGGCCAGTGGGGCTCGACAACTTGGCGGCTGCCATCGGGGAAGAGAAGGACACTATCGAGGATGTACTCGAGCCTTATCTGATCCAGCAGGGCTATCTGCAACGTACGCCCAGAGGGCGGATCGCGACACCAAGAGCTTATGCGCATTTTGGCCTGCAACGGCCAGATGAAGGGTGAAAATAGCTGATTGAACAAAAAACCGCCGCCAGAGGCGGTTTTTTGTTATCCGGGCAAAAAAAAAGCCCACTGCGGATGCGGTGGGCAAAGACAATTCAGGATGGATGTTCACAGACAGTGAGTGCGTCTGGAGACAGACCGGTAAAAAACAGAGGAGCCGTCGCGAGGCCTCAGAGTCGGTTCATTTGATAGAGCTGCACGAACGAAAGCTTGTAGTAACGGATGGTTTTAGCAACAAACTTTTTCATCTTTGATTCCAATAAACAGGTTCGAAATGTTCATCGAATACGTACCGGGAACCCAGATTGACCGGCCTGTATCCAAGGGTATGCCCTCACTGCGAGGCGCATTGTAGGAGCTCTATCGGACTCGGACAAACAAGAAAAATTACCTATCTCAGATTAGATTAACTAATCATTTTGCTGGCTTGTGGAATTAGCATGAACATGCGTTTTTAGTGCTTTTTAATTAGTTTTATTCGGGCCCGGCACAGCCACAGGAAACATTATGAAAACGACCTTGTCAGTTGTTTTTTAACAGAACCATTACTAATTGGTGATAAATATAAATTTGATTTAAATCAATGATTTGCGATCTTTGTTTTTTTGTGACGCAGCTCTCTAAAATAAATCTCATCGGTCGTGAAAATGCCTTTAAAAGGCATGTATTCATGATGGTTTTACATTGATTTCAATCAAATAAAGGTGATATAAAACGCAGGTCATTATGGGCGGGAATAAAGCAAGCTGGATTGTTTTGCAATTGTTAAACATTAGCTTTTTTTGTTCCCTATTGTTGCCTTGTTGTTAATGTGGTGGCAGTCGAATCCGGTCGTCAGTGCAAAACTGGAACATGACCGATAATTCGGGGACTTCCTACGGAAGCTTTGTCCTTAAAACTTAAAATAGCCGTGCCAATAATCGGTGAGGAAACATCATGATTGCTGAGCATGTGGTAGACCTATCGCGGTTCCAATTCGCTGCGACGGCCCTTTATCACTTCCTGTTTGTGCCCCTGACGCTCGGAATGGCCTTCATTCTGGCGATCATGGAGTCTGTCTATGTGATGACCAACAACCCTGTCTACCGGGACATGACCAAGTTCTGGGGCAAGTTGTTTGGTATCAACTTTGCCCTTGGGGTCACCACAGGGCTGACCATGGAGTTTCAGTTCGGTACCAACTGGGCTTACTACTCCCACTACGTCGGCGATATCTTCGGGGCCCCGCTGGCCATCGAAGGCTTGATGGCCTTCTTCCTGGAATCCACCTTCGTCGGTATGTTCTTCTTCGGTTGGGATCGCCTCTCCAAGCGTCAGCACCTGGCTGCGACCTGGCTGATGGCACTGGGGACCAACCTCTCCGCCCTCTGGATCCTGGTGGCCAACGGCTGGATGCAGAACCCGGTCGGTGCCGAGTTCAACTTCGAATCCATGCGGATGGAGATGGTGAGCTTCGCCGAGCTGGTGTTCAACCCGGTTGCCCAGGTCAAGTTCGTGCATACCGTCGCGGCCGGCTACACCACGGGCGCCATGTTCGTGCTGGGTATCTCTTCCTACTACCTGCTGAAGAATCGTGATGTGGCCTTTGCCCGTCGCTCCTTCGCCATCGCAGCCGCTTTCGGCATGGCTTCCATCCTCTCCGTGCTGATCCTCGGTGACGAATCCGGTTACGAGACCGGTGAAGTGCAGAAGGTGAAACTGGCGGCCATCGAGGCCGAGTGGAACACCGAGCCGGCACCTGCCTCCTTTACCCTGTTCGGCATTCCGAATCAGGAAGAGATGCGCACCGACTACGCCATCAAGATCCCCTATGCGCTCGGCATCATCGCTACCCGTTCCCTGGATGGTCAGGTCACCGGCCTCAAGGATCTGAAGAGCGAGCATGAGCTGCGCGTGCGCAACGGCATGACCGCCTACGACCTGTTGACCAAGCTGCAATCCGGCGACAAGTCCGACGATACCCGTGCCCGCTTCGATGAAGTGAAGCAGGATCTGGGCTACGGTTTGCTGCTCAAGCGCTACACCAACAACGTCACCGATGCCACCGACGAACAGATCAAGGCTGCCGTGGATGACTCCATCCCGCAGGTTGCGCCGCTGTTCTTTGCCTTCCGCATCATGGTTGCCTGCGGCATGTTGATGCTGCTGCTGATCGGTTTGGCCTTCTATGACAGCACCCGCCACAAGATCGGCGAGCGCAAATGGCTGCTCAAGGCGCTGCTGTACGGTATCCCCTTGCCCTGGATCGCCATCGAGTGCGGCTGGTTCGTCGCTGAGTATGGCCGTCAGCCCTGGACCATCGCCGAAGTGCTGCCGACCTCCGTCTCTGCATCCAATGTGCCGGCGTCCGAGATCTGGTTCTCCCTGATCGGGATCTGCCTGTTCTATACCGTACTGCTGATCATCGAGATGTACTTGATGTTCAAGTACGCGCGTCTGGGCCCAAGCAGCCTGAAGACGGGCAAGTACCACTTCGAACAGAGCAAGGCATAAGGAGAGTAACCCATGTTTGATTACGAAATGTTGCGTCTGGTCTGGTGGGTGCTGGTCGGTGTCTTGCTGATCGGTTTCGCCATCACCGACGGCTTCGATATGGGGGTGGGCGCACTGCTCCCCTTCGTCGGCAAGAAGGATGTCGAGCGTCGGGTGATGCTCAACACCATGGGCCCGCACTGGGAAGGCAACCAGGTATGGCTGGTGACTGCCGGTGGTGCCCTGTTTGCCGCCTGGCCCATGGTCTATGCCGCAGCCTTCTCCGGCTTCTACATCGCCATGATCCTGACGCTGATGGCCCTGTTCTTCCGCCCGGTCGGCTTCAAGTACCGCTCCCTGCGTGAAGACGCCAAGTGGCGCAGCAACTGGGACTGGGCGCTGTTCATCGGCAGTGCGGTACCGCCCATCGTGTTCGGCGTGGCATTCGGCAACCTGCTGCAGGGCGTACCGTTCGACTTCAACCAGTTCATGATGCTGACCTATCACGGCAACTTCTTCGGTCTGCTCAATCCGTTCGGCCTGCTGGCCGGCCTGGTGAGCCTGTTCATGCTGGTCACTCAGGGGGCGACCTGGCTGATGATGAAGACCGACGGTGAAGTGCTGGCCCGCTCCCGCACTGCCGCCATGATCTGCTCGCTGCTGACGCTGGTGCTGTTCGGTCTGGCCGGTTTCTGGGTCAGCGGCATGGAAGGCTATGTGGTGGTCAAGGCGGCCGCGACCGATGCCGTTTCCAATCCGATGAACAAGGAAGTGGTGCGTCAGGCCGGAGCCTGGATGAACAACTACAGCCTCTATCCCTGGATGGTTGCAGCACCTGTGCTGGGTCTGGCCATGAGCCTGCTGACCGCACTGTTCGCCAAACTGAACAAGGGCTGGCTGGCGTTCACTACCTCCTCCCTGGCGGTTGCCGGCGTGATCCTGACCGCAGGCTTCTCCATGTTCCCGTTCGTGATGCCTTCCAGTCTTGAGCCGTCACTGAGCCTGACCATGTGGGATGCCACTGCCTCCTTCAACACCCTCAAGGTGATGACGGTGGCGGCTGCCATCTTCGTACCGATTGTGCTGGGTTATACCCTGTGGACCTACATCAAGATGTTCGGCCGGGTGACCAGCAAGCACATCGAAGACAACCAACAATCGCTCTACTAAGAAGGTGCCCTGATATGTGGTATTTCACCTGGATCCTGGGTCTGTTGCTGGCTTGCGCATTCGGCATCATCAATGCGCTCTGGCTGGAGCACACCGAGAACATGGATCGCCAGATCGATGAGAACAAGTGATCGACTCGCCCGGTTGGCCGCTCCCTTGGAGCGCCAACCCTGGCAGGGGTTGATGCTGTTGGCGGCGGCCCTGTTGGCCGTCGCCATTTTACAGGCTCCCAACCTGGTGGCCGCCAATACCAGCGAGCACGGGCTCTGGCTCGCGCCCTGGCTGATGTGGGCGGTCTGTTGTGGCGTCATGCACGGGCTGGGATTTCATCCCCGCAGCCTCATCGGTCGTGTGCTGTTTTGCCCCTGGCTCGCCTGGCCCAGTTTGTTATATGGGCTCTGGTTGACCCAAGGCTATTTCCTTTCATAAAAAACGGGGGGAGGCAGGATTTCCCTGCTTCCCCCTGCTTCTTTCCTATTCAGCCCTGCGCTATGATAGCCCCCCATCTGACTGTCGAATGGATCACAGATTGTTATGGGGGAAGTCTCTGAGTTTCCGGTACGGGTCTACTACGAAGACACCGATGCCGGGGGCATCGTCTACAACGCCAATTATCTCAAGTTTATGGAACGTGCTCGCACCGAGTTCCTGCGCTGCGGCGGCATCGAACAGGATGTCATGCTGCGCGACGGGTTCGCGTTTGTGGTGAGTCGAACAGAGATCGATTTCCGCTCGGCGGCCCGATTTAATGAGCTTTTGACTGTATTAACGCAAGTGACTGAAGTGAAACGCGCCTCCATGCGTTTTTCACAACGGATACTGGCGGCTGATGGACGACTGATCACCCAGGCCATGGTACAGATAGCCTGTGTCAGTCATCCGCATATGAAACCTGTTGCAATACCTGAAAATGTGAAGGGAGTGCTGTTAAGTGCACGCTGAAATTTCGTTTATTGGCCTGTTTTGGCAAGCCAGCCTGCTGGTAAAACTGGTCATGATGACCCTGATGGGTATGTCGGTAGTCTCCTGGGCGCTGATCATCCAGCGTTCCAAGGCCATCAAGGCAGCCAATCTCGCATCGGAGCAATTTGAAGACAGATTCTGGTCCGGGGTCGATCTGAACCGTCTCTACCAGGAGTCCTCCTCCCGTCGCGACGACATCGAAGGCATGGAAGACATCTTCTACTCCGGCTTCAAGGAGTACGCCCGTCTGCTCAAGGCCGGTGCCCGTGGTCAGGATGCGGTGATGGACGGTACTTACCGCGCCATGCGGGTCTCCCTTTCCCGCGCCGTGGACGAATTGGAATCCAACCTGCCGGTGCTGGCGACCATCGGCTCCATCAGCCCCTACATCGGTCTGTTTGGTACCGTCTGGGGGATCATGAACGCCTTTATCGCCCTGGGTCAGGTGCAGCAGGCCACCCTGCAGATGGTGGCACCCGGTATCGCGGAAGCGCTGATCGCCACCGCCATGGGTCTGTTTGCCGCCATCCCGGCCGTTATCTTCTACAACCGCTTCTCCAACAAGGTCGAGCGGCTGGAAAACGCCTACGCGAACTTCATGGACGAGTTCACCACCATTCTGAACCGTCAAATTGCTCAGCAGCAGGGTGATCAGTAATGCAAACCTATCAGCGGATCCGGCGCAAGAAGGTGGCCGAGATCAACGTGGTTCCCTATATCGACGTCATGCTGGTGCTGCTTATCATCTTCATGGCGGTGACGCCCGTGATCACGCAAGGGGTCAAGGTTGACTTGCCGCAGGCGGAATCCGAGCAGTTGCCGGAAGATGCCAAGCCGCCCTTCATCGTCAGCGTCAACACCGAAGGCGAGTACGTCATCAAGGCCGGCGAGGCCGATGACGAGCCGGTGCCAGCCGGTACTCCCGAGGCGATGCAGCAATACATCACCGAGAAGGCCATGGGCTATCTGGCCATCAATCAGAACGCCCCCGTGGTGGTCGCCGGCGACAAGTCGGTGCGCTACGAAGAGGTGATCCTGCTGATGGTGGCCCTCAAGAAAGCGGGTGTGCCTCAGGTCGGCCTGATGACGGATCCGGTGAACTGACGGAGATGGATGTGAAGCGTGGTATTTCCGGTTATCTCATCGCGTCGCTTCTGCTGCACCTGATCATCGGCATCATCCTGTTTGTCGGGCTCGACTTCAGCAAGCCGAAGCGACCCGAGTCGAAGGGGCAGATCGTCAATGCCGTCATGCTCGACGAGAATTTCCTCAACGAGCAGGCCAAGCAGATCCAGCAGCAGAAGTCTCAGCCCAAGCCGCAGAAGGTAGAGAAAGAGAAGGATAAGGAAGACACGGACATCGCCAAGCGCGAGCTGGCCCAGCAGCAGGAGCGGCTGCGTATCGCCGAGACCAAGCGCAAGGAGGCCGAAGAGGCCACTCGCAAGGCCGAGGCTGAAAAGCAGAAGAAGGTAGCCGAGCAGAAGCAGGCGGAAGAGAAGGCCCAGAAGGCCGAGGAAGCCCGCAAGCTGGAAGAGCAGAAAGCCAAGAAGGTGGAAGCCGAGCGCAAGGCTGCGGAAGAAGAGAGCAAGGCGCTGGCGCTGAAGAAGAAAAAGGAACAAGAGAAGAAAGAGGCCGAAGAGAAGCAGGCCAAGGCGGACGCAGCCAAGAAGGCGGAAGCCGAGAAGAAGGCCAAGCAGGAGGCTGAGAAGAAAGCCAAGGCCGAAGCGGACAAGAAAGCCAAGGCGGAGGCCGAGAAAAAGGCCAAGGCCGAAGCCGACAAGAAAGCCAAGGAGGCCAAGGAAGAGGCCGCCAAGAAGGCAAAAGCTGACGCAGAGAAGAAAGCCAAGGCGGAGGCCGACAAGCAGGCCAAGATCGCGGCAGAGCGCAAGCGCAAGGCGGCCGAGGAGGCCAAGCTGCAAAAAGAGATGGAAGACATGATGCAGCAGCAGCTGGCGGCTGAGGCCAATGCCCGCAGTCAGGCGGCATCGGCTGCAGCGCAGGGCGAGGTCGACAAATACGCGGCACTCATCAAGGCGACTGTTGAGCGATATATGATTTTGGATCCCACCATGCGGGGCAAAACATGTACTATCGGCGTACGTCTTGCGAGCACTGGCTTTGTCATTTCGGTAGATAACGGCCAGGGTGACCCGGCGGTATGTCGTTCCGGCAAGGCGGCCGTATTGAAGGCCAACCAACTGCCGGTGCCGAAGGATCCTGCGGCGTTTGAGATGTTGAAGGAGTTCAACCTCAAGTTGGAACCGAGCATCTAAGGCCTGGGTAAGGTAAATCGTGTAGCGTGGTTGGCAGCATCTTGCCGAGAAAGGAAGTTAATCTCTCATTTTTTTGGAACCGAGTATTTAAGCCATGATAAGAAAAGTGTTTTTTGCTTTGGTTGGCTGTTTGTTGCTGGGCCAGAGCGCCCAGGCGGCCTTGGACATCGTCATCACCGGCGGTATCGACAGTGCCCGACCCATTGCGGTCGCCCCCTTCAAGTGGGAAGGCAATGGCCAGCTGCCGCAGGACATCGCGGAAGTGGTCTCCAACGACCTGATGCGTAGCGGCAAGTTCAAGCCGCTGGCTCGTGGCCAGATGCCGCAGACGCCGAGCACCAGCGGCGAAATCAACTTCGCACCCTGGGCTTCGCAAGGGGTCGAGGCTGTGGTGGTCGGTTCCATTGCCGCGGTCGGCGACGGTACCTACAAGATCAACTTCGAGCTGGTCGACGTGCTGAAGGGCCAGCTGGCCAAGGCGCAAGGTGGCGAGAGCAACGGCTACATCCTGGACAGCCGCATGGCGACCATCCCGGGTGCCCAGATGCGTCAGTTCGCTCACCGCATCTCCGACATCGTCTATGAGCGCCTGACCGGCGAGCGTGGGGCCTTCCTGACTCGTCTGGCCTATGTCTCCGTCCAGCAGGGCACCCAGTTCCCGTATCAGCTGCGCATCGCCGACTACGATGGTTACAACGAGAAGACCCTGCTGCGCTCCCGCGAGCCGCTGATGTCCCCGGCCTGGTCGCCGGATGGCAGCAAGCTGGCCTACGTGAGTTTCGAGAACCAGAAGTCCGAGATCTACGTGCAGGATATCTACACCCAGCAGCGCAGCCTGATCACCAGTTTCCGCGGGATCAACGGCGCGCCTGAGTGGTCTCCGGATGGTCGTCGTCTGGCTATCGTTCTCTCCAAGGATGGTTCACCGAACCTCTATGTGGTTGATGTCGCTAGCAAGCAGCTGACCCGCGTCACAACCAGCCGGGTGATCGACACCGAGCCCTCCTGGATGCCGGACGGGCAAAATTTGTTGTTCACCTCTGAACGTGGTGGCAAACCCCAGATTTATAGCGTAAATTTGGCGACTGGTATGACTCGCCGGATGACTTGGGAAGGTGAATCCAACCAGGGCGCATCCATCACTCCTGATGGCAAAATCATGGTGATGGTGACTCGTGTTCAGGGGCAGTACCGTATTGCCCGCCAGGACATGGAAAACAATGCCCTGCTGGTCCTTACCCAGAGTGCGCTGGATGAGTCGCCAAGTGTGGCTCCCAATGGCAGCATGATCATTTATGCCACCATCTATCAGGGTCGTAAGAGTCTCGCGTTGGTGTCGACTGATGGTCGCTTCAAGGCTGTGCTTCCGACCAGTAGCGGTGAAATTCGTGCACCAGCTTGGTCGCCCTTCTTGAATTGATAAAAATCCAATTGTTTTTTGTTTTGTTATAAAGGTTTAAGGAAATAGCATGCAACTCAATAAACTGCTCAAGGGTTTGGCCATCGCACTGCCACTGTTCACCCTGGCCGCTTGTAGCTCTTCTTCTGATTCTGACGCCGCTGGCGCTGAGTCAGGTATGACCGACGGCATGGGCGGTGTACAAACCGGCGGCGCCAACGGCATGTTGTCCCCGGAAGAGCAGATGCGTCAGAAGTTCGAAGCGCTGCAACGTGACAACGTGATCTACTTCCCGTTCGACGGTTACGATATCCAGGGTCAGTATGCTGATCTGCTGGATGCCCACGCCAGCTACCTGCGCGAGCGCCCGAGCGTTAAAGTCCTGATCGAAGGTCACGCCGACGAGCGCGGTACTCCGGAGTACAACATCGCCCTGGGCGAGCGTCGTGCCAAGGCCGTTGCCAAGTATCTGCAAACCCTGGGTGTGCAGGCCGAGCAGCTCTCCATCGTCAGCTATGGCGAAGAGAAGCCGCTGGACATGTCCCACACCGAGGATGCCTTTGCCAAAAACCGCCGTGCGGTTCTGGTTTACTAAGGTTTAAACCGAACGAAGTTCGTTTATATGCAAGCGGCCATTTCGATGGCCGTTTTATTTGCACTAAACGCCAAGGTTTGATCCGAATGAAATCTGCATAAGCGAGCGACGATGGCGCTGGCCGTTTTATTTGCCCTAAACGCTAAGGTTTGATCCGAATGAAATCTGTGTACAAGCAAGCTGTTGTTGCGCTGGCCGTATTGGTTGCTCTGAATGCGCAGGCGGCGGCTCCCGTCAGCGATCTGAGCGGTGACTCGGGTGGCGGCGTTGTCCTTAGCGGCAACAACGGCGCAATCGTGCCCACCGGCAGCCTGGAAGACAGGGTTGCCCTGCTGGAGCGCACCCTCAATGCCCGTCTGCGGCTGCAAGCCGAATTGCAGCAGCAGGTCGACTCCCTGCAGGGGGAAGTCTCCGAGCTGCGCGGTCAGCTGGAACAGCAGACCTACCAGATGGAACAGTCGCAAGAGCGTCAGCGTCAGCTCTATCAGGAGCTCGACAAGGTGGCCAACAGCCAGCCTGCTGCTACGCCAGCAGCCCCGGCCGCCGCCGCTGCGAGCGCGACACCGGCTGCTGCGGCCAACTACTCGACCAATCTGAATGAGAACCAGGCCTACGATGCGGCCGTGAACATGGTGCTCAAGGAGAAGAACTACGACAAGGCCATCCCCGCCTTCGAAGGGTTCATCAAACAGTATCCAAGCTCGAGCTATGTCCCCAATGCCCATTACTGGCTGGGTCAGCTGTTGTTCAACAAGGGTGACCGGACCGGCGCTGCTGCCCAGTTCACCACGGTGGCAACCAAGTTCAGCAAGTCGCCCAAGCGAGCCGATGCGCTGTTGAAGCTGGGCATGCTGGCACAGCTTGACGGCAAGAAGGCGGAAGCGAAGAACTTCTATGAGCAGGTGATCAAGGGCTACCCGAACACCTCGCCGGCCCAACTGGCCAAGCAGAGTTTGAGCAAACTGTAACATTGCTGCATGTCACTGTTTTCGTAACAGTCTTGTAAATACAGCCCCGCTTTGTATGCGCAATGAACAAACAGATTGAATTTAAGATTTTTCTATTGCGCCAGGATGATAAATCCGTAATATAGGCCGCCGTCAGAGCCGGTGCGGTATTGCAGTCGGTTCTGGTCGTGGTGAGGGTCGTTAGCTCAGTCGGTAGAGCAGTTGACTTTTAATCAATTGGTCGCTGGTTCGAATCCAGCACGACCCACCATTTCTCCACCAGGTGGAGACAGCATTCCCAGGTCGCTTAGCTCAGCTGGGAGAGCACCTCCCTTACAAGGAGGGGGTCACTGGTTCGATCCCAGTAGCGACCACCAGTTTTAAACTGTTTGCCAAGGCAAGCAGTGTGCCAGGCAAGTCGGTGTGGGTCGTTAGCTCAGTCGGTAGAGCAGTTGACTCTTAATCAATTGGTCGTAGGTTCGATCCCTACACGACCCACCAATCTGGCCACAAGAATTCTCAGGTCGTTTAGCTCAGCTGGGAGAGCACCTCCCTTACAAGGAGGGGGTCACTGGTTCGATCCCAGTAACGACCACC
>NZ_JAPDCM010000009.1:0-111959 GCF_027706125.1 Aeromonas sp. Y318-1 | reverse complement strand
CAGGTCGTTTAGCTCAGCTGGGAGAGCACCTCCCTTACAAGGAGGGGGTCACTGGTTCGATCCCAGTAACGACCACCAAGTTTGTAAAAAATGATTTAGATGGGTCGTTAGCTCAGTCGGTAGAGCAGTTGACTTTTAATCAATTGGTCGCTGGTTCGAATCCAGCACGACCCACCATCATTTCAAGAATCCCAGGTCGTTTAGCTCAGCTGGGAGAGCACCTCCCTTACAAGGAGGGGGTCACTGGTTCGATCCCAGTAACGACCACCAGATTGAAAAAGCCCGCAGCAATGCGGGCTTTTTTTATGGCCGTTCTGCGTCAGGTTCTCAGTCGATCGAGTTGGGTGGCCAGTGCCGTGGCAGCCTGCTCCAGCTGCTCGCTCAGGTGATGGCTGGCGTTGGCCTCCTGCCCCAGGGTGGTGGCGGCGTCGCCGATCCGCATCAGATTCTGGTTGATGGTGTCGCTGACGGCGCTCTGCTGCTCGGCCGCCGTGGCCACCTGGCTGATGTGATCGTGGATCTGCTGGATCTGGGTGACCACCTGATTGAGGGCCTCAAAGGCCTGCTCCGTCCCTTCCACCGTGCTGGCCGAGCGAGTGATGCCGGTACTCATCAACTGCTGGCTGCTGTTGACCTCGGTCTGCAGGCTGCCGATGAGCTGACCTATCTCGTCGGTGGACTCCCGGGTCTTGTTGGCCAGCGCCCGCACTTCGTCTGCTACCACGGCAAAGCCGCGCCCCATGTCGCCGGCCCGCGCCGCCTCTATGGCCGCATTGAGCGCCAGCAGGTTGGTCTGCTCGGCAATGGCCCTGATCACGTCGAGAATGCGGCTGATGTTGGTGCTGCGCTGAGCCACCTGGGCGACCGCCTTGTCGGCGAGGTGCATGTCTTCAACCAGGGTGTGGATCTCGGTGCGGGCCCGGCTCAGGGTCTGTTGGGCCGTGCTGATGTGATGGGTGGCCGTTTCCGACTCCTGGGCTGCCTGCTCGGCATAGCCCGCTACGCTGACCGCCGTGGTGCTCATCTGATGCATGGCACTGACCACGCTCTCCAGCTCCAGACTCTGCTCGTCCAGACTGCTGCGCATGGTGTCGGCCGTCTGCTTCATGCCCTGGGCCTGCTGGTGCACCTGCTGGCCGATCTGCTTGCTGCCCTGCACCATGCCGCGCAACTTGCCGAGGAAGGCGTTGAGGTGGCCGCCCAGCTCGATCAGCTCCTGGTGGGTGTCTATCCTCATCTGCTGGGTCAGGTCGCCCTCGTTGCTGGAGAGGTGGGACACATGGCGGCTGATGAGGGAGAGGGGGGCCGTGATGGTCTGGATGAACCAGATGAGCAGCGCCAGCGCCAGCAGGGTGATGACGACGATGGCGATCAGCTGTTGCTGCTGGGTGGCCTGCAGCAAGTCGCCAAGCTGGTTGCTGATGGTGTTGGCCTGGCTGAGTGCCAGCGCCTTGGGCACCTTGAGCATCAGCCACCACTGGGTATCGGCGGCGTCGATCCTGACCGGCTGTTGCAGGATGAAGTCGGTCTCGGTGTCCTGCTCCTGGCCGGTGGGGGCGGTGAGACCGGCTTCCGTCAGCGGCCGTCCCAGCTTGTCGGCGTGACGGTTGCTGCCGACGATGAGGCCCATCTTGCTGACCAGAGTGACCTCGGCCTGGTTGTCATACAGGCTCTTGCCGAGGTTCTCTGCCAATTGCTGGAAGATGGGCAGGTTCATGTCGACGCCGGTGATGCCGGCAAACTTGCCGGCTTTCAGAACGGGCACCGTCAGGCTGGTCATCAGCATCTTGTTGCCCGGGCTTATCTCGTAGAGGTAGGGCTCCATCAGACAGGGGTGCAGGGTGTCGCGGCCGCACAGGTACCATTCGCTGTTGCGGATGCCGAACTCGTTGACCGAGGTGTCGTATTTGGCGGCACTGGTGGCGGCATCCACCGGCTGCTGGCTGATCTGGCCGCCCTGGTCGCGGGTGAAATAAATTTCCAGGCTGCCCTTGCCGACGACGGAGTGGGAGGCGCCGGCCTGCCAGCTGGCATCTTGGCCGTCGTACCCGTCGGGTTCAAACTGGGCATAGATGGAGCTGATGCCGCCCGCTTGCTGCAGTCGGCTGTGAAGCAGCGTCTCGACCTGGGGGCGGCTCAGCAGCCTGTCCGGCTGCGCCATGCTGCCCTCCAGCTGGGCCGCCATGCCCAGCGGTACCTGATAGGACTGCTGCAACAGGTCGGCGATCTGCACCGCATAGCGTTCGGCCTGGAACTGCAGGGTACGGGAGACTTCCTGCTCCAGCGCCTGGCGGGTCTGGCTGACAATGTTGCTGCGCAGGGTGTTCAGCGAGGAGGACTGCATCAGGGTCATGGCGAGGCCGCTGGCGAGAAACAGCCCCATGGTGAGCAGTAGCAGCTTGGTTTTGAGGGAGCGTTGTTTCATTCGACAACTCCTTTAGCAAGAATGACAACGAATTACTTGAGTATATTCGGACACTTGCGCAGCACCGGATTTGTTGATGGGTTTGTGCGCGGCTTCTGGTTATAATTTTTGCCTTTCCAAGCGTTGATGGAACAGTCGCAATGAGCAATGCACTGAACAATGTCCCGCCGGTAGTCGAGATGGACTATCCGTTTCCGGCCAAGCCCCTTCCCCTGAGCGCCGAGCAGAAGACGACCCTGATCGCAGACATCAAGGCACTGCTCAAGGAGCGCAAGGCGGTGCTGGTCGCCCACTACTACACGGATCCCGAGATCCAGGCGCTGGCGGAGGAGACCGGTGGTTTCGTCGGCGACTCCCTCGAGATGGCCCGCTTTGGCCGCGATCATGAGGCGCAGACCCTGATCGTTGCCGGGGTGCGCTTCATGGGAGAGACCTCCAAGATCCTGAGCCCCCACAAGCGAGTCCTGATGCCGACGCTGGAGGCCGAGTGCTCGCTTGATCTGGGTTGCCCCATCGAACAGTTCTCCGCCTTCTGCGACGCCCATCCCGACCATATCGTGGTGGTCTATGCCAACACCTCGGCGGCGGTGAAGGCGCGGGCGGACTGGGTGGTCACCTCCAGCATCGCGCTGGAGATCGTCGAACATCTGGATAGCCAGGGTCACAAGATCATCTGGGGCCCGGACCGTCACCTCGGTGCCTACATCGAGAAGAAGACTGGCGCCGAGATGTTGCGCTGGCAGGGCCACTGCATCGTCCACGACGAGTTCAAGGCCCGCGCCCTGCGTGAGCTGAAGGAGCAGAATCCGGATGCCGCCGTGCTGGTCCACCCGGAGTCCCCTGCCTCGGTGATCGAGCTGGCCGATGCGGTGGGCTCTACCAGCCAGCTGATCAAGGCGGCCAAGGAGCTGCCCCAGCAGAAGCTGATCGTGGCGACCGATCGCGGCATCTTCTACAAGATGCAGCAGGCCTGCCCGGAGAAAGAGATGGTGGAGGCGCCGACCGGTGGCGATGGTGCGACCTGCCGCAGTTGCGCCCACTGCCCCTGGATGGCGATGAATGGCCTGGTGGCCATCAAGGAGGCCCTCACCGATGGCGCCGAGCGTCACGAGATCCTGGTGGACGAGGATCTGCGGGTGAAGGCCTTGATCCCGCTCGACCGCATGCTCAACTTCGCCGCCGAGCTCAGGCTCAAGACCCAGGGCAATGCCTGATCACCAAGACAAAGAGATGCAAAGAGGGCTCCCGCGGGAGCCCTCTTTATTTATCTGAACCTCATCCAGCTCAGATGATCACGGTGGAGAAGCTGTGCTCCTCATCCGGTGCAACGGTCACGCCTGCCTCGCTGGCGATGGCGGCTTCGACGCAGAGCATGGTGCGATAACCATCATCGCTCATGTCGGCCATGGCGCGGGCGCCTTCCAGCCAGGGGGTCCAGACCACCACGCTGTCGTGGTTACCGCTGACCACTCGGGTCTCGCGTTCGCCATCCTGGATGCTGACATGGGCCGCAGGCTGCCAATAGACCCGATCCAGCGGTCCGTTCAGGGTCAGAGGGCCCTGCTGCTGGCCATTCTGGCCGGTCAGTTTGTCGGCATAGGGCTCGCCAAGGCCGCTGACGCTCACTGACTCCGGTGAACTTATCTGCAGGTAGGTGTGCAGGGCGCCGCTGTAGACGAGCGGCGCTTTGCCGGTGTTGCGGGTGGTCAGTACCAGGGCCAGCTCCTTGCCGACCAGCACGTCCAGCTCCAGTTCGAAGGCATGAGGCCAGAGCTGACGGGTTGCCTCGTTGTCACGCAGAGACAGGTGGACGAGCGTACCATCGCCGTGATCGGAAACACCGTCCAGCGTCCACAGGCTGGTGCGGGCAAAGCCGTGGGAGGGCTTGCCGCTGCCGACGCGGGCAGGAGCCGGGCCGAACCAGGGCCAGCAGAGGGGAATGCCGCCGCGGATGGGTTTGCTGCCATCCAGTACTGCCTTGTCGCTGAGCCAGATGGAGGCGGGTTCGTCGTGACGCTGGTAGCTGAGCACGTGGGCGCCAAACAGGCTGATTTCTGCCTTGGCGTAGCCGTTGTCGACGGTCAGCAAGGGTTGGCCAGCCGGGTGGTGGCTGAGGGTACAGTGGGCAGTCAGAGAGCGTGTCGGTTGCATGAGGACTCCTGTGCTCGCGCACATTCAGAAGAGAGGGTTGGAAAAATCCCGGTCCAGAATACAAAAAGGCGGCCCATGGCCGCCTTTTTCAAGCTACTTGATTGCGTATCCCAAATTACTTGGAGATGTGAGCGATCAGGTCCAGAACTTTGCTGGAGTAGCCCATTTCGTTGTCGTACCAGGATACAACTTTAACGAATTTGTCGTTCAGCTGGATACCAGCCTTGGCGTCGAATACGGAGGTCTGACGCTCACCCAGGAAGTCGGTAGAAACCACTTCGTCTTCGGTGTAGCCCAGAACGCCCTTCATGGCGCCTTCGGAAGCAGCTTTCATCGCTTCGCAGATTTCTGCGTAGGTGGCAGCTTTCTTCAGGTTGACGGTCAGGTCAACAACAGACACGTCCGGAGTCGGAACGCGGAAAGCCATACCGGTCAGCAGGCCTTTCAGTTCCGGGATAACCACGCCAACAGCCTTGGCAGCACCGGTAGAGGACGGGATGATGTTCTGAGCCGCACCGCGGCCACCGCGCCAGTCTTTGGCAGACGGACCATCAACGGTCTTCTGGGTAGCAGTGGTAGCGTGAACGGTGGTCATCAGGCCGGACTCGATACCGAAGGTATCGTTCAGAACCTTGGCGATCGGAGCCAGGCAGTTGGTGGTGCAGGAAGCGTTGGAAACGATGTCCTGGCCAGCATAGGTAGCGTCGTTAACGCCCATTACGAACATCGGGGTAGCGTCTTTGGACGGACCGGTCAGAACGACTTTCTTGGCGCCGGCAGCGATGTGCTTGCGAGCAGTCTCGTCGGTCAGGAACAGACCGGTAGCTTCGGCAACAACGTCAACACCGATTTCGCCCCATTTCAGGTTGGCCGGGTCACGCTCAGCGGTAACACGTACGGTTTTGCCGTTGACAACCAGGTTGCCGTCTTTGACTTCAACGGTGCCCTTGAAGCGGCCGTGAGTGGAGTCGTACTTCAGCATGTAGGCCATGTAGTCAACGTCGATCAGATCGTTGATACCAACCACTTCGATGTCAGAACGCTCAGCGGCCAGACGGAAGACGAAACGGCCGATGCGGCCAAAACCGTTAATACCTACTTTGATAGTCATAATTGGTTACCTAACTGTTCAGTAGTCAAAGAAAATTCCGTTTGTAAATTTACTAGAACTCCCCCGTGAGTCAACCAACAATCTGTCTGAAATTGCGCTATATCATGAAAAACTGTGAAATTTATTTTCTGTTTATGTAACTGACTACCAGCTTTTGTCGAAATAACTATCTATCTCTTGGCGGTGCGGTTATCAACAATAGTGCCTGCTCGGTCACACAACCAGCCAGGCAGATGTGTAAAAATGTGCGCGGTTTAGCATGGCCCATAGAGCCACTGTTCAAGTACCACCCATAAAAATTAATCAAAATAGTATAGATAGAATCCACAGCGGGAATTCTCAAACTATGACCACCCTGATTGAACAGCTGGCTGCCGCCAAAGGTATCGCCAGCGAGTATGTTGATGCCTGGGGCCACCCGGCTCAGGTATCCGAAGAGAGCAAGGCTGCCATGCTGGGCGCCATGGGTTACCGCGTCGATGACGAGGCCGCCCTGACCGAGCAGCTTGAGCAGGAGCACCGCCAGCACTGGCTGCGTGCGCTGGATCCCGTGATGGTGGTCCGCAGTGGCGAGCCCATTACCCTCGAAGTCCGTCTGCCCATCGAATTCGTCAACGATGCCCTCCGCTGGCAGCTCAAGCTGGAGCAGGGCGGCCTGTTGTCCGGTCAGCTCACCCCCATCGACGGCGAGCTGGTCGGCGTGGCCGAATTCGAAGAGATGGAGTGCCAGGCCTATCGCGTGGCTTTGGATGTGCAGCCCGAGCTGGGTTATCACGATCTGATCCTGCTGGAGGAGGGCAATGACGAGCCGCTCGCCAGCATGCGCCTCATCGTCGCGCCCAAGGCGTGCTACAAGCAGCCTCCCATCGCCAATGGCCGCAAGGTGTGGGGCCCGAGCGTGCAGCTCTATTGCCTGCGCAGCCGCCACAACTGGGGCATCGGCGATTTCAGCGATCTGGGCCAGCTGGTCGAGAAGATGGCCGCCTGGGGCGCGCACTTCGTCGGTCTCAACCCGATTCATGCCCTCTATCCGGCCAACCCGGAGAGTGCCAGTCCCTACAGCCCCTCATCCCGACGCTGGCTCAACGTGGCCTACATCGATGTGGAAGCGGTGCCTGAATTTCTGGCCAATGCCCCGCTCAAGGCCGAGGTGGCGAACCCCGCCTTCCAGCAGCACTTGAGCGAGCTGCGTACCAAGGGCAACGTGGATTACACCGGCGTCGTCGAGACCAAACTCGGCATGCTGCGTCAGGTGTTTGACCAGGCCAGCCTGAGCACCGAGCGTCAGGCCGCCTTCGATGCCTTCGTTGCCGCCGGTGGCGACAGCCTGCAGCAACAGGCCGCCTTCGACGCCCTGCAAGCCCACTTCTACGCCAAAGGCGAGAATGCCTGGGGCTGGCCGGTGTGGCCGGAGCCGTTCCGTGACTACCACAATCCCGAAGTGGCAGCCTGGATGGCCGAGCACCGCCAGGATGTGAATTTCTACCTCTATCTGCAGTTCCTGGCCGATGAGCAGCTGGCCCAGGCCGACGCCCGTGCCAAGGCGGCCGGCATGGTGATGGGGATCTACCGCGATCTGGCGGTGGGCGTCTCCGAAGGCTCCACCGAGATCTGGGCCAACCGGGATCTCTACTGCCCGAAAGCCTCGGTCGGTGCGCCGCCCGATATTCTGGGCCCGCTCGGCCAGAACTGGGGCCTGCCCCCCATGAACCCGAACCAGCTGTTCGAGGCGGCTTATCAGCCGATGGTGGACTTGTTCCGTGCCAACATGCGCTCCTGCGGCGCGCTGCGCATCGACCACGTGATGGCCTTGCTGCGCCTGTGGTGGGTGCCGCCCGGAGAGTCGGCCGCCAAGGGCGCCTACATCTATTACCCGGTCAACGACCTGCTCGGCATCCTGGCCCTCGAGTCCCACCGCAATCAGTGTCTGCTGATCGGCGAGGATCTGGGGACCGTGCCGGAGGGGATCGACGTGACCCTCAAAGAGAACGGCGTCCACTCCTACAAGGTGTTCTTCTTCGAGCGCTCCAAGGCCGATGGCGGCTTCATCTCTCCGGCTCACTACGCCGAGCAGGCGATGTCGGCGCTGACCACCCATGACATGCCGACCCTCAAGGGCTTCTGGCATTGCGACGATCTGGCGCTGGGACGCGAACTGGGCTTGTATCCGGATGAAGACGTACTCAAGACCCTGTATGCTGATCGCCACCAGGCCAAGCAGCGCATCCTCGACAGCCTGCACGGCCACGGGGTGATCTCCGGCAACATCAGCCACGACGTGAACTGGGTCGGCATGAACACCGAGCTCAACCACGGTCTGCAACTGCACATGTCTCGCGGCAGCTGCGCCCTGTTCAGCACCCAGCTGGAGGATTGGCTGGAGATGGACAAGCCGGTCAACGTGCCGGGCACCAGTTACGAGTACCCGAACTGGCGCCGCAAGCTGTCTACCGATCTGGAGGATATTTTTGCCAATGAGGCGCTCAAGGCGCTGGCAGGCAAGATGAGCCAGGCCCGTGACGAGGCCAGTCGTTGAGCCACTGCCGACAAAACGTGACTCACTTACATCCGCTTCGGCCCAGGCCGGAGCGGATGCTCAGCTATGAAAGGAAATCTCGATGCTCGTTGAACGTTTGGTTGCAGCCCGCTGTTCCGATCCCTTCTCCCACTTAGGCCTGCAGGCCAATCCGGATGGGCCCGGCCTCAAGCTGACCGTCTGGTTACCCGATGCCCAGGCCGTACGGGTCAGGGATCTCAAGTCGGGCAAGATTGTTGCCACCCTGGCGCCCACCGATGATTCGGGCCTCTTTGAAACTGTTTTCACCCGCCGTAAAAATCCCTTCCCCTACCAGTTGCTTGCCGACTACCCAGATGCCACCGTCGAGGTCATCGATCCCTACCAGTTCCAGGATGCGGGCTGGGCCGGGTTGGCGGAACTCACCTACCAGCCAGAAAACCTCTACCACACGCTGGGTGCCCAGCTGCGTACCGTGGCGCATCTGGACCAGCAAGTGGAGGGGGTACGCTTTGCGGTCTATGCACCGAGCGCCACCGCGGTGAGCCTGATCGGCGATTTCAACTTCTGGGATGGCCGTCGCCACCCGATGCAGCGCAGCCAGTGCGGTCACTGGGTGCTGTTCGTGCCGGGCCTCAAGGCCGGGGATCGCTACAAGTTCGAACTGAAAGACCCGGCGGGCAACCGGCTGCCGCACAAGAGCGACCCGGTGGGCTTCTACTGCGAGCAGTACCCCTCGTTCGCCTCCGTGGTCTATGACCACGACCAGTACCAGTGGCAGGATGCCGCCTGGCGCGAGAGCCAGCTCAACGACAAACGTGAGCAGCCGCTCTCCATCTACGAGCTGCACGTCGGCTCCTGGAAACGCCACCCCAACGGCGACAGCCTGAGCTGGCGCGAACTGGCGGTGGAACTGGTGGATTACGTCAAGGGGATGGAGTACACCCACATCGAGCTGCTGCCGGTCTCCGAGCACCCGTTCAGCGGCTCCTGGGGCTACCAGCCGGTGGGCATGTTCTCGCCCACCAGCCGCTACGGCACCGCTGATGATTTCAAATACTTCGTGGATCAGTGCCACCAGGCGGGGATCGGCGTGATTCTTGACTGGGTGCCCGCCCACTTCCCGTCCGATGCCCACGGGCTGGCCCGCTTCGACGGCACCCCGCTCTACGAGTACGAGGATCCGCGCCGCGGCTGGCACCCGGACTGGAACTCCTACATCTATGACTTCGGTCGCAATACGGTGCGCCAGTTCCTGGTGGCCAGCGCCCTGTTCTGGCTCGACAAGTTCCACGTCGACGGCCTGCGGGTGGATGCGGTCGCCTCCATGCTCTATCTGGACTATTCGCGCAACGCCGGCGAGTGGGTGCCCAACGTCGATGGCGGCAACCACAACTACGAGGCGATCAGTCTGCTCAAGTGGACCAACGAGGAGGTGTACGGCAAGTACCCCCACGCCATGACCATCGCCGAGGAGTCCACCGCCTTTGCCGGGGTCTCCCGTCCCACCTTCCTGGGGGGCCTGGGTTTTGGCTTCAAGTGGAATATGGGCTGGATGCACGACACCCTCACCTACATGCAGAAAGAGCCCATTCACCGTCGCTACCACCACAACGACATGACCTTCTCCATGGTGTACCACTATGACGAGAACTTCATTCTGTCGCTCTCCCACGACGAGGTGGTGCACGGCAAGCACTCCATGCTCTACAAGATGCCGGGGGACGAGTGGCAGCAGGCGGCCAACCTGCGCGCCTACATGGGCTTCATGTATGCCCATCCCGGCAAGAAGCTCAACTTCATGGGCACCGAGATCGCCCAGAGCAACGAGTGGAATCACGATGCCCAGCTGCCCTGGCACCTGCTGCAGTATCCCAAGCACGGCGGCCAGCAGCGGCTGATCCACGATCTCAACCACCTCTACCGTCATGAACCTGCCTTGTATCAGGCGGATTATGAGCAAAACGGCTTCCGCTGGCTGGATCACAACGACGCTGACAACAGCATCTTTGCCTGGCTGCGGGCTGACAAGCAGGGGGCCAACCCGCTGGTGGTGGCCTGCAATTTCACGCCGGTGCCGCGGCTTGCCTATCGGCTCGGGGTGCCGGCGGCCGGTCACTACCGGGTGGTGCTCAACACCGACAGCGAGCATTACTGGGGCAGCAACTATGATGTGGGTCTGGTCTTCGCGGCCGAGCCGACCCCCTGGCAGGGGATGGCGCACAGCATAGTGCTGGATCTGCCGCCGCTCGCGACCTTGTTCATCAAACAGGAGTCTTGATGTTCGCAATGGAAAAGGGGCAGGACCATCCGCTGGGGGCCCTGCTCGACGAGACGGGTTGTCACTTCTGCGTCTGGGCGCCGCAATCGGACAAGGTGGAGCTCTGCCTGTTCGACGAGCAGGAGCGGGAGCTGGCTCGCCTCGAGCTGCCCGGCCGGCGCGGCCAGTACCGCTTCGGCAATGTGCGCGGTGTCAAGGCCGGTCAGCGCTACGGCTACCGGGTGCACGGCACGTCGCAGGAGGGGATGCTGTTCGACCCGGACAAGCTGCTGATCGACCCCTACGCCAAGGCGCTCAGTCGCCCGACCCACTGGGATGATGCCCTCTATCAGGGTGACAGTGCGGCCATGGTGGCCAAGTCCGTGGTGGTGGACGATGCCTTCGACTGGCAGGGAGTGGGCAAGCCCGCCATCGAGCCGGCCCGCACCGTCATCTATGAAACCCACGTCAAGGGCTTCACCCGCCAGCATCAGGGGGTGCCGAGCGAGCTGCGCGGCACCTATCTGGGCATCTGTCACCCGCTCATCATCGAGCATCTCAAATCCCTCGGCATCACCTCGGTGCAGTTGATGCCGGTGGCGGCCTTCATGTCCGAGCCCAGGCTCGAGCAGCTGGGGCTGACCAACTACTGGGGCTACAACCCCATCGCCTTCTTCGCCCCCGAACCGCGCTATGCGGCGCAGGAGGCGGTGACCGAGTTCAAGACCATGGTGCGCGAGCTGCACAGGGCCGGGCTCGAGGTGATCCTGGATGTGGTCTACAACCACACCGCGGAGTCGGGCTTCGACGGCCCCATGCTCTCCTTCAAGGGCTTTGACAACGCTGGTTACTACGCCTTCGAGGCGGGCGCCCACGGCCCCGATTACACTCGCCATGCCAACGTCACCGGCTGCGGCAACAGCGTCAATCTGGATCACCCCAACAGCCTGCGGCTGGTGCTCGACGCCCTGCGCTACTGGGTCACCGAGATGCAGGTGGATGGCTTTCGCTTCGATCTGGCGGTCACCCTGGCGCGCGAGGCGGGCGAGTTCGACCCCATGGGGGCCTTCTTCAAGGCCATGATGGCAGACCCCGTGCTGGCGCGGGTCAAGCTCATCGCCGAGCCCTGGGATATCGGCCCCTTCGGCTACCGGCTCGGCCAGTTCCCGAGCCAATGGCTGGAGATCAACGACCGCTACCGCGACACGGTGCGCGCCTTCTGGCGCGGCGATGCGGGCAAGATGGGGGACTTTGCCACCCGGCTGGTCGGCTCACGGGATCTGTTCCCGAAGAACTGGCGCTCCCCCCATACCAGCGTCAACTACCTCTGCTATCACGACGGCTTCACCCTGGAGGATCTGGTCTCTTACAACCAGCGCCACAATCAGGCCAACGGTGAGGACAACCGGGACGGTCACGGCAACAACCTCTCCAACAACCATGGCGTCGAGGGGCCAACCCTGGATCCGCGGGTCAACAACCTGCGCCAGCAGCAGAAGCGCAACCTGATCGCCACCCTGCTGCTGTCGCAAGGCACCCCGCACTTCCTCGCCGGCGACGAGATGGGCCGCAGCCAGCTCGGCAACAACAACGCCTACTGCCAGGACAACCAGATCAGCTGGGTCAACTGGCAGTGGCGGCCAGAGGACGAGCGGCTGCTCGCCTTCACCCAGCAGATGCTGGCGCTACGGGCGGAGTCCACCGTCTTCTCCAACCTGCAGCTGAGCGACGACAGCTGGAACGGCGCCCCCAGCAGCTGCCACCAGGTCAACTGGTATCACCCGGACGGCCATCAGCTCACCGATCAGGACTGGCACGCCCCCATGGGGCAGGCGTTCGCCATGGACATCGGCATGATCGGCTGCGGCGGGGAGCGCTGGTACGTGCTGTTCAACGCCAGCGACTACGACATCCAGTTCCGTCTGCCGCCGCCGGGGGAGGGGCTGGAGTGGATCCAGACCATCGACACCGCCACCAACGACGGGCTGCCGTTCCTGCCCGACGACATCAAGCGGCAGGTGGCGGTGGGCCGGGCCCACTCCCTCAAGCTGCTGGAGCGGGTCGCCCTGAGTGCGGTGGCGCTGGCCGAGGAGGGAGTGGTCGCCACCCCGGATGTTGCCGTCGTGTTGCCAACCGGATCACAGTTCCCGCTGGCGGGGTAGAGCGCGGCGCCCTGACTGGGTATGCTGGGCACCGATATTCACGGCAAGGAGTCAGTATGAGCGGCAACACCCCCAACCCCGAGCAGTGGCGCCGGCAGTTGAGCGCCGAGCAGTATCACGTCTGCTGGGAGAAGGGCACGGAGCGTCCCTACAGCGGCGCCCTGCTCCACAACCGCAAGAGCGGCGACTACCTGTGTGTCTGCTGCAAGCAGGTGCTGTTCCACTCGGATGCCAAGTTTGACTCGGGCTGCGGCTGGCCCTCGTTCGATCGGGCCATCGAGGGGACCGTGACCTACACCGAGGATGGCAGCCACGGCATGAAGCGGGTGGAGATCACCTGCAGCCAGTGTGGCTCCCACCTCGGCCACGTCTTCCCGGACGGGCCGACCGAAACCGGTCAGCGCTACTGCGTCAACAGCCTGAGTCTGGATTTCGATCCCGAGCCCTGAGTCTGGCGCCCGGCATGCATGCAAAAACGGCCCCCTGCCTTGGCAGGGGGCCGTTTCTTTGTGGCCGCTGCCTGGGCGCCTATCAGGCCAGCAGCAGGGTGGCGACCACCAGCAGGGTAGCCAGCGCCAGAATGGGCAGCTTGAGTCCCCGCAGCAGGTAGAAGCCGACGGCGGCCAGCGCCAGATCGGTGGGGGCCAGCACGGCGCTCTGCCAGACCGGCTGATAGAGCGCCGCCAGCAGCAGACCCACCACGGCGGCGTTGATGCCTGCCACGGCACCGGCGAGGCGAGGGCGGGCCAGCCAGCTCTGCCAGCAGGGGCCCATGGCCCACAGCAGCAAAAAGCCGGGCAGGAATAGCGCCAGGGTCGCCAGTAGGGCGCCGCCCACCGGGCTCGCCGGCAGCAACTGGGCGCCGAGATAGGTCGCCAGGGTGAACATGGGGCCGGGCACCAGCTGAGCCAGGCTGTAGCCGGTCAGGAACTGCTGCTGGTTGAGGCTGTGGCCCACGCTCTCCGCCAGCAGGGGCAGCACCACGTGGCCGCCGCCAAACACCAGGCTGCCGGCCCGGTAGAAGTCGGCGACCAGCTGGCCGACGGGGCCACCCAGCAGTGGCAGGCCGACAAACAGCAGGGCAAACAGCAGCAGGGTGGGCCAGTGGGGTTGGCGCGCAGGGGGGGACTGAGCGGGCGAGGGCTGTGGGCCTGGTGTTTGCGGCGCGCCAACGCGGGCACAGAGCAGGGCGGCGCCCGCCAGCATGACGAGCTGGGTCAGCAGGCCGGGTTGCCACCAGAGGGCGGCCGCGGTGGCGACCATGAGCCCCTGATTGCGCGTTGTCTTGCAGAACTGGCGGCTCATGGTGAGCACCGCATCGGCGACCACCACCAGCGCCAGCAGCTTGAGGCCGTGCAGGGCGGCATCGAGCCAGACGTTGTTGCCGAGCTGGCCCAGACCGATGGCGGCGGCCAGCAACAGCAGGAAGGAGGGGAGGGTGAAACCGGCGAAGGCGGCCAGTGCCCCACCGAGCCCGGCTCGCTGGCGGCCGATGGCAAAGCCGAGCTGGCTGGAGGCGGGGCCCGGCAGCAGTTGGCAGAGGGCCAGCGACTGGGCGAATTCGGCCTGGGTCAGCCAGCCCAGCCGCTCGACGAAGGTGCGCTGGAAGTAGCCGATATGGGCGGCGGGTCCGCCGAAGCTGACACAGCCCAACCATAAAAACTGAATAAACACCTGCCCCACGTCCTCACTCCCTCGTTGTCATCATCGCCCCCGATGATATGACAAAGCGGTGACTTTTTTATGACAAATCAGGGGGGCTGCTGGCAGGTAGCCGCGCCTTGTCAGCCACAGGTCACTCCATCGGCTGGCCTGGTTGTGGCAGATAGCAACGATTCGCCAGCCAGCCAGCAGGCGATGGTCTATGGGGTGGGCTGGTTTGGCGTCGGCAGATAGCAACGACCGGCGAGCCAGCAGGCTATCGATTGGCGGCTGGCATCGAAGTGGGGCTCCGGCAGATTGCGCGGATCGCACCAGACCCAGCCTTCGCACTTCTCCGGCTCCAGCAGCTGGGGCTCTCCCTCTACCTCGGCCAGCAGGGTGACCGAGACATAGTGCAGGCCGCTCTCACGCCAGGTCTCCAGGTTGTTGGTGACGGCGATGACGCTGGGGTTGTTGATCTGAAAACCGGTCTCTTCGGTCACCTCCCGGATCGCTGCCGATTCGAACGTCTCTCCCAGCTCCAGATGGCCGCCGGCGATGGACCAGTAGGGGGCGTGGCTGCCCTTGCGTTTGCCAAGCAGCACCTGGCCCTGGCGGTTGGTGAGGATCACGCCGACACCGACGCGGGGATAGGGAGTAGACATAAGAAGGGCTCCTTGCTGAGGGGGGGGAATGGGTTGGTCAGGATCACTCTGTCATCGACCGCCGACGCGGGGATTGTGAGTAGACATATGAGCTCCTTGCAAAGACGAGACAGACCATGAAAAACGGGCCCACCTTAGGGCGGATGGGCCCGTCATGCAAGCAGTCTGCGGCGTCAGGCGCCAGTGCTGCGGATCACGCCAGCTTGACCAGCATCTTGCCGGTGTTGCGCCCCTCGAACAGCCCGATGAAGGCCTGCGGCATGCTGGCGAGCCCCTGATAGACGGTCTCTTCGGCCTGCAGGGTGCCGGCGTCGAAGGCCGGGGTCACCTCGGCCAGAAACTCGCCGTAGTGCTGCCAGTGATCGAACACGATCAGCCCCTGCATGGTGAGGCGCTTGCGGATCACCTGGGAGAGGTTGCGCGGGCCGCTCGCCTCGCTCTGGCCGTTGTACTGCTCGATGAGGCCGCACATCACGATGCGACCGTGCACCACCATGTGGTTGAGGGCGGCGTCCAGCATGGCGCCCCCCAC
The DNA here is from genome assembly GCF_027706125.1 of Aeromonas sp. Y318-1. Classification (NCBI taxonomy): domain Bacteria; kingdom Pseudomonadati; phylum Pseudomonadota; class Gammaproteobacteria; order Aeromonadales; family Aeromonadaceae; genus Aeromonas; species Aeromonas sp. Y318-1. The sequence goes on along the minus strand of NZ_JAPDCM010000009.1, from coordinate 96,497 downwards.
GTTCTCGAAGTAGACGTGGATCCCCTCCGGTGCCAGCCGGGCCAGCTCGGCATCGAGATCCGGGGTCTCACGGTAGTTGATCACCTCGTCGGCCCCCAGGCTCTTGAGGTAGGCCACCTTGTCGGCCGACCCGGTGGAGCCGATGACGCGGGCCCCTGCCCGTTTGGCGAGCTGGACTGCCATGGTGCCGACGGCGCCGGAGGCGGCCGACACCAGCACGGTTTCCCCGGCCTGCAGTTTGGCGATGCGGTTGAGCCCGGTCCAGGCGGTCATGCCCGGCATGCCGAGGGCGCCGAGAAAGAGCTGGGGCGGCAAGCGGGTGTCGGGCAGTCTGGTCAGCTGGGCGCCGTTGGCGACGAAGCGATCGCGCCAGCCCAGCATGCTGCTCACCCGGTCGCCCACTGCGAAGTCCGGGTGACGGGAGGCTTCCACCACGCCGATGGCGCCGCCATCGAGGGGGCCGTTGAGGGGAAAGGGCGGCACATAGCTCTTGGCTTCGCTCATGCGACCGCGCATGTAGGGATCCACCGACAGCCACTGGTTGGCGACCCGCACCTCTCCTTCTTGCAGCTCGGGCAGAGCCACCTCGGTCAGGGTGAAATCGGCCAGGCTGGGCAGGCCGACCGGGCGACGCAGCAGCTGGATCTGATGGCTGGACTGATTCATGGTTTTTTCTCCAGTGTGAGGGGGGTTGGCAACCTGCGAGTCGCCAGCATGGCTATTTCCAAGGGATTGAGGCTGAACGGGTTCACGCCGTTTCATCCAGCGGGACGCCGTTGAGCAGCAGCCGAGTGACCACATTGCCCCGCATGGCGTTGGAGAAGGGGCAGGTCTGGTGGGCCAGCCGCACTATCTGCTCGGCCTGCGCCGCCTGTTCAGGTTGGGTCGTGGCGAGCGCTACGTCCAGCGTGATGGCGAAGTTGAAGCGGCCATCGTCCAGCGCCAGCAACTCGACTCCGGCGGTGACGGGAGCACTGGATAGGGGCGCATCCAGTTTGTGGGCCACGTGGATCAGCGCATTGGAGAAGCAGGCGGCATAACCGGCGGCCAGCAGCTGCTCCGGGTTGTTGCCCTTGCCATTGCCGCCGAGGGCGGTCGGCAGGGCCAGTGCCAGCTGCAGGCTGTTGTCCAGGGTGTGAACCTCACCGTTGCGGCCGGCCTGGGCGATGGCTTGAGTGCGATAGAGCGTCTTCATGTCGGGGTCTCTGATTTTGTTTGTGTGCAAAGTAAATCCAGACTAATCCCGAAAATGCGGGCTGACAACTATTTTGTGTGCAAATTATTCGACCCCCGATTTTCCTGGGGTATACTGGCCCCAGTCGTCAGCGAGGTGCCCCATGAGTGAATTGAAAAAGCAGGTCTGTTTTGCCCTCTATAGCGCCTCCAACGCGGTGATGCGGGCCTATCGGCCGCTGCTGGACAAGCTGGATCTCACCTACACCCAGTATCTGGTGATGCTGTCGCTGTGGGCGCGGGACGAGGTCAGCCTCAAGGAGATCGGTCAGGAGACCGGGCTGGATGCGGGCACCCTGACCCCCATCGTCAAGCGGCTGGAGAGCAAGGGCTGGTTGACCCGCACCATCTCCAGCGAGGATGAGCGGCAAAAATGCATCGGCCTGACCGAGGCGGGACGTCAGCTGCAGCAGGAGGTCAGGGAGTGTTGTCTGGCGGACAACTTGCGCAATCAGGTGGATCTGGCCGATGCTGAACTGGCCCAGCTCAAGCAGCTCTGCGATCGCATCTCGGCCCAGCTGGGGCGTTGAGTGCGGCCCATCCATCCAGCCTGAGGATCACCCGATGAAACTTCTGTTGCCCCTGTTTGCCCTGTTGCTGACCGCCTGCAGTGCCGGTTCCCATGCCCCTTCGATGGCCATCGACGATGCCGATGCCTGGCAGGCTATCTGCAAGGACGGTACCCGGGTGCGGGCCGTGGTGGAGGAGGGGATCTGCGCGGATCATCGCGGTGTTGCCATGTGGACGAATAAGCCAAGAGCCGCACGGATGGCAGAGGAAGCCGCCAAATAGTGTGATCCAGGCGCCATAAAATGACACAACCGGCCGACTGACCGGTTTTTTTCGCGATCCCGTCGGCACTTTGCCATCTTGTTCATGGTGCGCTCAGTTTTCTCTTCCCATACTGGCCCTACAGTTCCAAAAGAGGAGAGACGAGATGCAATCATCGTTGGTTGGGCTCTCCATTCTGTGGGGGCTGGCCAGTTTTGGTGTTCAGGGGGATTTCATCGAGAGCCGTGATTCCGTTGCGCCATCCTGGCAAGCCGAGTCCAGAGTGGAGATGGAAGGTTATCTGATCGAGTCGCTGGGTGAAGATCGCTGGCTGTTCGACAACGGCAGCGAGAGCCTGCTGGTCTCCCTGCCCCAGGGGCAGTGGGTGCCGACCGGCGAGCGGCTGCGGGTCAGCGGCGAGCCCCAGCAGGAGCAGGCCGGCTGGCTGTTGCAGGTACAGGATGTCAGCCAGGTAGCGGTCTGAGTACAGGTCGCTGACTGCAGATATAAAGAAGAGGAGGCCACTGGCCTCCTCTTCTTTTATCCGCCCTGATCCGATGATCAGGGCCGGCGGTCAGCCCAGATGGTTGAGTGGCAGCGCCGTCTTGTGCTTGATCCGGCGCAGCACGAAGCTGGAGCGCACCCCGGTCACCCCCGGAATGTGGGTCAGCTTGTCCAGCAGGAAGTGCTGGTAGTGTTCCATGTCCCGCACCACCACCTTGAGCTGGTAGTCGGCGTCGTTGCCGGTGATGAGGTCACACTCGAGCACTTCGGGCAGCTCACTGATGGCGCGGTCAAAATTTTCGAACCGCTCCGGGGTGTGCCGGTCCATGGAGATGTGAATGTAGGCGGTGAGGGTCAGCCCCAGCTGGCGGGCGTTGAGCAGAGTGACGTGGGTGTCGATGAGACCGGCATCCTCCAGCGCCTTGACCCGGCGGGAGCAGGGGGAGGGGGAGAGCCCGACCAGCTCGGCCAGCTCCAGGTTGCTGATGCGGCCATTCTCCTGCATCAACTCCAGAATATGCCTGTCTATGCGATCAAGTTTCAGCATTCTCCGTTCCTCGTTGCAATTATTAATTCACTTTTCCTAGATTAAGGGTGAACTATTGCAAAAACAACTGAAAATACATGCTACTTCGCAACCACTCACCGGGCCGGCAGGGATACCATGGTTACATCTTCCGGTGGCAAGACAGAAACCCAACCCGGTCTCTGTGGTGAAGGACCTTACCGGGTCAACAACCCCATCAGCCGTCTCACCTTATCGGGCAACGACGGGCTGGAACGAGAGCATCCCCTCCCCGAAGGCAACAAAGCAGGCATCCCGGCGCCTGCTTTGTTGTTTCTGGCGTTTGCGGATCAGGGCTGCGGCCTGATGCGATAGAGGCAGCGGTGATCCCCCTCCAGCAGATACTGCTCCCGCTCCACCCCGGCCGGCGCCAGCAAGCGGCGAAACATCTCCAGCTCGCTGCGACAAAAACCCCGGCAGGCCCGCGCCGCCGCGCAGATGGGGCAGTGGCTCTCCCACAACAGCCAGCTGCCATCCTCCTCCTGGCGAAAATCCGCCATATAGCCCTCTCGTGTACGCTGCGCCGTCAGTGCCGCCAGCCTGTCGGCCAGCGCCGGTTGGATCAGCTCGGCCTGATAGCGGGCGAGCTGCTGCTGCTCCCGCTGGGCGATCAGCCGCTCCATGCCCACCTCGCCAAACAGCTGCTGGATGTTGTCGATAAGCTGCAGCGTCAGTTCGCTGTGGCTGTCGGGGAAGCGTTGCCAGGCCTGTTCGGTCAAGTGCCACAAGCGTACCGGTCGACCGCGCCCGCGGGCCTCGTCGTTGAAGCTCACCCAGCCGTCCGCCTCCAGCGTCATCAGGTGCTGGCGAGCCCCCATGGAAGTCATCTGCAACTGCTCTCCCAGCTCGGCGGCGCTCTGTGGCCCGTGGCTCTTGAGCAGAAACAGTATCTTGTCGGTGCTGGCGTTCATGGCAAGGCTCTCATCGTCGGCAGGTGCGGCCGCTTGCGCGGCTGCGGTTCTGGCATGGATAAGAGCATTATGGGGAGGGGGATTTTTTAAATCAACATTTCGCTTTACTTAATCTGGTTTGATTGCCAACATAAATAAACCAATGACTTTATTTAATGGGGCAAACATGGAAGGGATCAAGGGGCAGGCCAGCCTGTGGGTATTGGTGATGACGGTGACGCTGGCGGTGGCGGGCTTCAGTCTGCCGTCTCCGGTGCTGGCGCCGCTGTTGCTGGATCCGGCCCAGGGCATGCTGACACCGGAAGCGTCGGACTGGAGCCGCAAGGTGTGGCTGGGGGTCATCATGGGGCTCTATCCGCTGTTTCAACTGGTAGGGGCTCCCTGGCTCGGCAAGCTCTCCGATCGCCATGGCCGCAAGCCGGTGCTGACCCTGTGTCTGGTGGGCGTGCTGGTGGGCTACGCCCTGATGGCGCTGGGGATCGCCTGGCGTTCTTTGCCGCTGCTGTTGCTGAGCCGGGTGGTGGAGGGCTTCTTCAACGGTGACATCGCCATCGTGCAGGCCATGGCGGCCGACATGAGCACCGCCAAAACCAAGGCGCGCAGCTTCGCCTGGATCAACATCGGCATGAACCTGGGCTGGGTGGTGGGCCCCATGATCGGTGGCTATGCCGCCGTGGTGTCCGGCGATTACAGCCTGGCGGCCTGGCTGGCGGTGGCCATGACCCTGGTCAACCTGCTGCTGGTGCTCTGGCTGCTGCCCAATCGGCCGGCGGCGGCCCGCAGTGAGCAGCCGGCACCGGCTCTCTCTTCCCGCCAGCTGCTGCTGCAACCGGCGCTGCTGCCCTACTTCGTGCTGACTCTGCTCAGCTACGGCGCGGTGCAGCTCTACTTCACCTACTTCAACGTCTGGCTGGTGGAGCGGCTGGCCTGGGATCCGGTGCAGCTGGCGCAGGCCGCCGTGCTGGTGAGCGTGCCCATGATCCTGGGATCCTGGCTGGGCTCACGTCTGGCTCGTCATTGGCGTGGCAGCAGTCTGGGGGTGGTCGGCCATCTGGTGATGGCGGCGGGCATGCTGATGTTCGTGCTGCCCGGCCACTGGTGGGGGCTGGCTCTCACCTTTATTCCCACCGGTATCGGCATGAGCCTGGGAGAGCTGGCGACCTCGGTGGCGGTCTCCAACCGCAGCCATGCCGAGCAGCAGGGGCAGGCGATGGGGCTCTATCGCGGGCTGGCGGTGGGCAGCGAGATCCTGGCGGTGGTGGTCGGCAGTCTGGTGCTGCTGGCGGGCACCGAGTGGCCCTTCTATCTGGCGGCGCTGTGCAGCCTGCTCTGTGCCATCGGCTTCTATGGCCTGCGCCGGGCGGCGGATCGGCGGCAGCGGCTCGACGTCCAGGTAGAAGCCGGCTGACGGGATCACAGAATGACGCGGAGGGGGCAACCGGTGCTTGCATCGTGGCGCCGACTCTGGGACGGTATGGCTCTTTGCCTTGCTTGCCCGATCGCCCGGTGCTCCCTTGCTCCATCATACACCTTGCGATAATCAGCCTTTGGCGGTGGCATGAATCGTTATCAGGCCATTACGTTGAAAGCGGGTTGGTATGGCGCCGCATTCGTTTCGACATGTTGGCGGTGACATGAGTCGTTTTCAGGCCATTGCACTGGAAGCGGGACTGTATGGCACCCCAGCCGTTTCGACACTCTTGGAGGTGACATGAGTTGTTTTCAGGCCATTGCACTGGAAGCGGGACTGTATGGTACCCCAGCCGTTTCGACATTTTGGAGGTGATATGAGTCGTTTTCAGGCCATTGCGTTGGATATGGACGGTACCCTGCTGACCCGGGATCACAAAATCTCGTCCGCCACCCGGGCCGCGCTGGCCCAGGCCCGCGCCCACGGCATCAAGGTGCTGCTGGTGACGGGGCGCCACTTCATGACGGCCCGTCCTTTCCATCACGAGCTGGCCCTCGACACCCCCATCATCTGCAGCAACGGCGCCTACCTCTATGATCCGGTACAGGAGCAGATCCTGGTCGGGGATCCGCTGGCGGTGGCTCCCCTCAGCCGGCTGCTGGCGGAGGTGCAGGCGCACCAGATGGGGGCCCTGTTTCACCTCGACGAGGGGATCGGCTACCTGGGCTGCGAGGAGCATGTGACCCGGATGCGCCACTGGTCGGCGACCCAGCCGGATCATCTCAAGATCTCCCTGCTGCCGGCGGAGGATCTGGCGAGCTGGCTCAGCCGGCCGGTCTGGAAGCTGGAGCTGTTCAATCAGGATCCCGCCCTGCTCCATCACTTCATGGCAGAGGTGGTCGAACAGTTGCCCTTTACCCGTGACTGGGCGGCGCCCTATGCGGTGGAGCTGGTGCAACCCGGCTGCAGCAAGGGCAACCGGCTGGCCCAGTGGGCGGCGAGCGAGGGGATCGCGATGGAGAACGTGGTGGCGTTTGGTGACAACAACAACGACATCAGCATGTTCGAGCAGGTGGGGCTGGCGGTGGCCATGGGCAACGCGGCGTCACAGATCCAGGCGCTGGCGGATCGGGTCACCGCCGATCACAACGAAGATGGCATCGCGCTGGCGCTGCAGCGCTGGGTCTTGCCCGCCTGAGGGACAGAAACAGCAACAGGAAGGGGCCATGTCGGCCCCTTTTTTGTTTGTCAGTTCCCGAAGGAGAACTGGATCACCCGATCCGGGAAGCGGATCCGGTTGTAGTCACGGCGCAGCCCCTCGTAGTGACGGATGGCGCGTTCGCGCTGGGCGCGGTAGTAGTCGCGCTGCTTGCTGTCGTTCTCGTTGCGGATCTGGCGCTCCAGCGTCTCGATGTCGCGCTCGGTCCGCTCCATGTCGCTCTTGAGATCGCTGAGCTGTTTTTCCACCAGGTACTCCTGGCGGCCGCGATCGTACTGGGTCAGGAAGCTGGCATCGTTGGGACAGACGCCCTGATACTCGGCGCCGGACTTGCCCTTGCTGTAGGCGAGCTCCGGAATGCAGTAGAGCTCCAGCCCCTTGGCATATCCCCGTTTCCACTCCGCCTCGTCCACCTTGAGGCCGTATTCGCCGCAGGTCGAGACGTAGTCACGGGTGGCGGCCCGGGTCTTGCCCTGCTCGCCGTCCTGATAACCCAGGTTGTACCAGCTCATGGTGCGGCACTCTTCTTCCGACAGCGAGCTGCAACCGGCGAGCAGGAAAGGTAGGGTCAGCAACAGGATCTTGGGGGACATGGACGACGGGCTCCGAGAGGGATGATGGGGGCATTCTAGAGAGGATGCCGGGGCAGGACAAGGGATGAAAAACGGTGTTGGCCGGCGCCGTTTTCTGAGCGGTTTGTCACTATTTGCGCGGGCTGGCGGCGTGGCGGCCCGCGCCCTTTCCTTGTTGCCGGTCACGGGGTAAACTGCGCCATCATTTAACTGGCGCGTAACAAAAACAATGAAAGTCCTGACCGTCGATTACCGCTCGCCCGATGCGGCGCAGCGCTTCACCGAATCCCTGCGGACCACCGGCTTCGGGGTACTGACCAATCACCCCATCCCGAAAGAGCTGGTGCAGTCCATCTATGACAACTGGTATCGCTTCTTCATGAGCGAGCAGAAGCAGGATTTTCTGTTCAATCGCGAGACCCAGGACGGCTACTTCCCGCCGTCGGTGTCCGAGGTGGCCAAGGGCCACAGCCAGAAGGACATCAAGGAGTACTTCCACCTCTACCCCTGGGGCCAGATGCCGGCCGAGCTGAAAGAGCAGGCGATGGAGTACTACCGCCTCGCCAACAACCTGGCGGCCGAGCTGCTGGGCTGGGTCGAGCAGTACACCCCGAGCGACATTGCCGCCCACTACAGCTGCCCGCTCTCCTCCATGATCGAAGAGAGCCAGAAGACTCTGCTGCGGGTGCTGCACTACCCGCCGTTCGACGGCACCGAGGAGCCGGGTGCCATCCGCGCCGCCGCCCATGAAGACATCAACCTGCTGACCATACTGCCTGCCGCCAACGAGCCGGGCCTGCAGGTGAAGGGGTCCGACGGCGAGTGGATGGACGTGCCGTGCGATTTTGGCACCCTCATCATCAACATCGGTGACATGCTGCAGGAAGCCTCCCACGGCTATTACCCCTCCACCACCCACAGGGTCATCAACCCGACCGGTGGCAGCGCCGCTAAGTCCCGCATCTCCCTGCCGCTGTTCCTCCATCCGCGCCCGGACGTGGTGCTCTCCGAGCGTCACACCGCCCACAGCTACCTGATGGAGCGGCTGCGGGAGCTGGGGGTGATCTAGTCCCCAACGCTGGTTCACCACCCTGTAAAACCGGAGCAAAATTGCTCCGGTTTTTATTTGTTGGCAGGATTGCGCGTTAAATAGAATTTAATTAGGTAATGCTGCCAATAATGCGCGCTTTATCCAAATAAGCGGCGTTGTGATTGCGCAGCCCCACCCGTACTCTGAGCGTCATTTTGGGCCCCTTGTGGCGGGCCCCACGGTTGGAGTTCTTATGAAGCAGTCCCAATGGTCATCCCGGCTCGGTTATATCCTGGCCGCCGCCGGTTCCGCAGTCGGTCTCGGCGCTATCTGGAAGTTCCCCTATGTGACGGCCGCCAACGGTGGCGGCGCCTTCCTGCTGGTGTTTCTGCTGTTCAGCTTCACCCTGGGGGTGGCGGTGCTGATGGGGGAGACCTTGCTCGGCAGCCTGAGCCGGCGCGGGGTGGTAGGGGCCTTCGGTGCACTGATGGGCAAGCGCTGGCGCTGGGTCGGCGCCATGGGGCTGCTCAGCAGCCTGCTCATCTACAGCTTCTACAGCGTGGTGGGTGGCTGGACCCTGGGCTACACCGGCATGGCGCTGGCGGGCAGTCTGCAGCACGGTGACGGCGCGGCCCTCACCGCCCGTTTCAACGACTATGTGGGGGATCCGCTCTGGCCGGTGCTGACCCATCTGCTGTTTGCCGGGCTCACCTGGTGGTTCGTGCAGGGAGGCGTGCAGAAGGGGGTGGAGCGCACCCTGCGCTGGATGATGCCGGCCCTGTTCATCATGATCCTGATGCTGGTGGCCTTCGGCCTCACCCTGCCCAACGCCATGGCCGGGGTGCGCCACTTCCTGATGCCGGATTTCAGCAAGCTCGGCATGTCCGGCGTGCTCGACGCCATGGGGCTGGCGTTCTTCTCCCTCTCCATCGGCCTTGGCATTCACACCACCTATGGCGCCTACCTGCCCTCCAGTGACGGGGTCGGCCGCTCCAGCCTCTGGGTGGTGCTGCTGGCAAGCCTCATCGCCGTGCTGGCGGGCTTGATGATCTTCCCGGTGCTGGCAGCGACCGGCATCGATCCCGCCTCCGGCCCGGGTCTCACCTTCATGACCATGCCGGCGGTGTTCCAGCAGTTGCCGTTCGGCCAGGGGCTGGCGGTGGTGTTCTTCGCCTTGCTGGTGGTGGCGGCGCTGTCGTCGGCCATCTCGCTGCTGGAACACCTGCAGTGCTTCGTCAGCGAGAGCCTGGGCTGGTCACGACGGGCCGCCTGCGGCCTCATCACCGCGCTGGTGATGGCGGGCGGCATTCCGGTCAGCCTGTCGTTCGGTCCCTGGGCGCAGGTGACCCTGTTTGGCAAGAACATCTTCGAGCTGCTCGATTTCGTCACCTCCAACCTGATGATGCCCATGTTCGGGTTGGCGCTCACCCTGCTGCTGGGTTGGAAACTGGGGCGCCAGGCGCTGCCCGCCGGGCTGGCACTGCACTGGCGTACCCTGGTGATGGGCTGCTGGCGCTGGCTGGCGCCGCTGCTGATCGGCGGCATCCTGGTGCGCGGGCTGGTGTAATCAGGGTTGGCGGGTGGGTTGCTGCGGCTGCTGGTGACGGTCTCTGACTTTGTCGATGGCCGCCTGCCAGCGGGCGATCACGGCGTCATCCTCGCTCTTCGAGAAGACGATGTAGAGCCAGTGTTCCTGCAGCAGCAGCCCTGAGTTCACCACGCTGCGGGGGGAGAACTTCATCTTGGCCAGGATGGCCGGCATGATCTGCTCCCCCATGGGGAAGGCGTCTATCTTGCCGAGCATCAGTCGTTCGATGGCATCTTCGATGGTCTGGCAGCGCACCAGATTGGTGTAGCCCTCGCGGGTGAGCAGCTCGTCATCGGCGTTGCCGAGCAGCACGCCGACCCGCGCCAGCTGGCGCAGCTGGGCCAGATCGGTCAGCGGCTGGCTGCCCCTGGCCTGGTAGATCACCACCCGGTTCAGAAACAGCGGCCCCACCCACTTGAACTGGGGTTCCCGCTGGGGCGTGCGCAGAATGACGAACAGGGCGAAGCCGGGCTCGACCCGGGTCAGCGCCAGCGCCCGCTTGAGGGGGTAGATCTTGATGGGATAGTCGACCCCCATCTCCTGCTGGGCCTCCTGCACCAGTTGTACCGCCAGTCCGCCGAGCTTGCCGTCGCTGGTATGGGTAAAGGGGGGCAGTTCGTGGCTGAGCAGGGTCAGCGGGGGTTGCGTGGCCTGTGCCAGGCCGGGCAACAGTAGCCAGGGCAGCAGCCATTTCATCCAGTATCCGGTCAGGTGCGTCACGTCGGTACATCCATGTTGCGCAAGGGAGTGGCAGGGCAGGTCGGTCCCATCCGGTTAGCTCGAACCCGCTCAAACTAAGACCATTATCGTTCAAAGACGTGGGCGGAGAAGCTGCGGCGCTGATTTTTGGCGCCGGCCGGGTGAAAACAAGATTTTTTTGACCGCATGAAAAAAAGTTTGGTTATGTTGTGTCAATTTTTCTTTCCATGATTTAGGCTGTGATCCCTTTTCAGCATTCAGATCAGATTATTCATGTCACGTCGCGTTGCCCTGTTCGGTCGATTTTTTAGCTCGCAAGAGAGGTGACCTTGCACGCGCAGCTTGTCTGAATGTTCATTGCAAAGGTCGCCACCAGGCGGCCTTTTTTGTTGCCCCGCCCAGGCGGTTACCCATGGAGTATCGAATGTTGTCTTGCCCGGAGGTTGTATGAGCCAGGTTCAGTGGTCTTCCCGTATCGGTCATGTGCTGGCAGCCGCCGGTTCGGCGATCGGCCTTGGCGCCATCTGGAAGTTTCCCTATGTGACTGCCACCAACGGCGGCGGTGCCTTCTTGCTGATGTTTCTGCTGTTCAGCTTCACCCTGGGGGTGGCCGTGCTGGTGGGTGAGACCCTGCTCGGCAGCCGCAGCCAGCGCGGGGTGCTCGGTGCCTTCCACAAGCTGGTGGGGCCGAACTGGCGCTGGATGGGGTACATGGGGATCCTGTGCGGCTTCTTCATCTACAGCTTCTACAGTGTGGTGGGTGGCTGGACCGTGGGTTACGCGGCGCTGGCGGTGAGCGGGCAGCTCAACCTGAGCGAGGGCACGGCGCTGACCGCCTTGTTCAACGGCTATGTCAGCCACCCCTGGTGGCCGGTGTTGACCCATCTGGTGTTTGCCGGCCTCACCTGGTGGTTCGTGCAGGGGGGCCTGCAGAAGGGGGTGGAGCGGGCGCTGCGCTGGATGATGCCGGCTCTGTTCGTGATGATGATGCTGCTGGTGGTGACTGGCCTCTCCATGCCCGGCGCCATGGCCGGGGTGCGCCAGTTCCTGCTGCCGGACTTCTCCATGCTGACCGGCCAGGGCGTGCTGGACGCGCTGGGGCTGGCCTTCTTCTCCCTATCCATCGGGCTTGGCGTGCACACCACCTATGGTGCCTATCTGCCCAGCAGCGAGGGCGTGCTGCGCTCCGGCGTCTGGGTCGTGACCCTGGCGAGCCTCATCTCGGTGCTGGCGGGGTTGATGATCTTCCCGGTGCTGGCCTCCACCGGTATTGACCCGACTGCCGGGCCTGGGCTCACCTTCATGACCATGCCGGCGGTGTTCAACCATCTGCCGTTCGGCCAGGGGCTGGCGGTGGTGTTCTTCCTGCTGCTCTTGGTGGCGGCGCTCTCCTCCTCCATCTCCATGCTGGAGCACCTGGTGCGCTTCACCACCGAGGAGTGGGGCTGGTCGCGGCGCGGCGCCTGCCGGGTGCTGACCCTGCTGATCATGGCCTCCGGCATTCCGGTCAGCCTGTCGTTCGGGCCCTGGAGCGAGCTGACCCTGTTCGGCAAGACCATCTTCGATCTGCTGGACTACCTCACCTCCAACCTGATGATGCCGCTGTTCGGTCTGGTGCTGACCCTGCTGCTGGGCTGGCGACTGGGTGAGTCCGTGCTGCCTGCCGGTCTGTCGCCGCTGCTGCGCGGCTGCCTGCTCTGGTGCTGGCGGCTGGTGGCGCCGCTGCTGATCGCGGGGATCCTGGTGCGCGGGCTGCTGTAACCGCGGCCCGGCGCTGACCGAGCCTAGTTGGGCCTAGTTGGGCGGTGTGGCGGGCAGACGGGGATTGAGGTGGGAGCGGATCTGCAGCAGGGTCTTGCGGTACTCCTCGGCGTGGTGCTCCATGAAGGAGGCGCTGTGGTTGAGGCGTCGCTCCAGCCGATCCACCAGCAGGGCCACCCTGGGGGCGGCCATACCGGCCGGCCAGCACAGTTGCAGCAGCTCCAGCAGCTGCCAGGCATCGCCGGGCAGGGCGGGGAACTCCTCCTGCAGGGTCAGCGCATACTGCACGGCCAGCTGGTGCTGGCCCGCCGCGCTGGCCCGCTGCCGTTCCTGGCGCAGGTAGGTCAGCCGCAGCTCGCGCCGCTCCAGCTGTTTCATGAAATCGCCTATGACCTGCTTGAACAGCTGCTGCACCAGCGGGGCCGGGGCAACCCTGGCCTGATACTGGCTGAGCTGGCTCAGGTAGCGCTGGGCGTGGTGGGGCAGGCCGCAGAACTGGCTGACGGCAAAGCCGAGCAGCTGGTTGAGGTGGTTGTCCCGCGCGCTCTCCGGCGGGTGCTTGGCGAGCAGCAACAGGGCCTCGTCGAAGCGGTAGTCCAGGCTCAGCATCAGGGCCTGCAGCAAGGCATCCTCGTGGGCCCGCAGGGTGACCGCCTGGCTGAGGTAGCGATACTCCTGCTGCAAGGCACTGATCCGGGTGGCGCTCGGGTAGTGCCAGAGCACCGCCAGGCTGGCATTGAGGATGAAGTTCTCGATGGATACCCGGAACTTGTGATCGGCGAAGAAGCGCAGGCTGAGGGCGTTGGCCTGCTCCAGCGCCTTGCCCTCGTCCTTGAGCAGCAGCGCCAGCAGAATGGCCGCCTGGCGCCACTCCGGTTGCCAGGCCTGCTTTTGCAGCAGCAGGGTGAGCACGTCCCAGGCCCCTTCCCATTGCCGCTCGTGCAACAGACAGGCCAGCGCCAGCTCCAGTTGCAGGGGGGCAGGCAGCCGTTCCCGGTTGCGGGCCAGATCCTTGCGCGCACTCTCCAGCTTGTTCAGTCCCAGCAGGGCGTGGATCAACCCCTTGCGCGGCCACCAGGCATCGTGCTCAGTGGTGCAGACCGCGTAGTGCTGGGCGGCGTGAAAGTGATCCTGCTGCTGCAGCAGCATGTAGCCCTTGATCCTGTCCAGCAGCGGCCCCAGCTCCCGGTACTTCTGCTGTTGGTAGAGCAGGTCCTCGCACAGGGCGCAGCTGACCTGCCACTCCCGGAGCTTCATCGGGGCGGGCAGGGTGCGGGTCAGCCCGGTCAGCTGCACCAGTTCGCGCAGACTGGCGGTGAGCTGATCGGCGGTAAACGGCATGGGCAGCAACAGCGGAAAGTAGAGGTCGGAAGGGGGAAACTGCAGCTGATCGTGATCCTCGTCCAGCAACAGCAGCACGCAGCCCGGTTCGAGCAGACCCAGATAGTGGGCCTCCTGCAGCAAGCGCACCCCCTCACGGGCCTGATGGTGGTACTGGCGGCAGATGACCACATCGAACGACTGCTGGCGCAGCAGGGTGGGCAGGGTCGCCAGCTCCTTGCAGTGGGTCAGCTGGGCGGGGGTGATCCCTTGCTCATTCAGCCCTCGGGAGAGGGCCGTGCTGAGCATGGCATCATCTTCGATCAGGAGGATCTGCATCCTTGGCGCTCCTTGGCTGGTTCAGGGTACGGACAAGTATGGCATGTTGCCGGAGTCAAAGAGCTACCATGCTCGACGCCAGCCTGGGGGCGGTCAATTCCTCCCCGGTATCAGGCACCTGGCGGGTTGATGAGAAACACCACCGCGCCGCCATAGGCCGCCGAGTCGGCCAGCCTGCTTTCCCAAGTTTGATCCCACTCGCCTCCTTGCACCAGCCCCACCTTGAAGGGCAGGGTCAGCCGCGTCAGCGCCTGCAGGTAGCGGGCGTAGCCCGGCTCGGTGCGGCGGCCGCGATAGGTCTGCACCACCAGCTCGTCGACCACGCCGGCGAGGGCGTTGAGGGTCGCCACATCGCCGGTGCGGGTCCAGTCCAGCAGGCCGGTGATGCTGATGGCGCAGTCGGCGGGCAGCTGGCGACGGAGCTGGCGCAGGAAGTCGCCATAGTCCGCCAGCCGGTGGGTGCGGGCATCAAAATCGATCTGGACGCCGCGCACCCCATTGCCTTTGCGCTGCCAGGCCGCCAGCTGGTTGGTCAGGTTCTTGAGCAGGGCCTCATCCCAGTCGAGCCGCTCCACCCGGTAGGCGAGCCAGAGCTCCTTTACCGGCAGCTTGCTCGGCGCTATGCCTTGCCCCTGAAAACGCACGGGCTGGCGCGCATCGAGCGGGCCTATCTCCCCCTGATGCAGATAGAGCCGCTCGGCCTGCTGCAGCACAGGCTGGGGCCTGACCCCGGCCCACAGCCAGAACTGGCGGTAGTGGCTCGCCTCGACGGCGGCGCTGGTCTCGGCGCCCAGCAGCGCCAGCATCACCAGTAATATTTGAGCTGCTTGGCCCACTGGCTCGTTCCGTACTGGCGTTTGAGGGTGTTGAACCAGCCCTTGCGCTGGCTGAGGGGGATCTCTTGGCTGCCGCAGCTGTTGTTGCCGCTCGGGGCATAGCAGTTGATGGCGCGGTAGAGGGCGTAGGCCTTCTCCTCCTTGGCGGCCTTGGGGTGGGCGATCACCTGTTGATACCAGTCGAGCCGGCTGCGCTGCTGGCCGGCAAACAGATCCCGGCTGCCCGCCAGGGTGTCGGCGCCCGGCCGCTGCAGGAGTGGATCCCAGTCCAGCCCCTGGCTCAGGAAAAACTCGCCGAGGCAGTTGAGCGCCCTGGGGGATTTGGGGTTGTCCGCCAGGGTGGTGACCACCGCCGTGAGTGCCGGGCACTGATACTCCTGGCTCCCTTGCCAGTCGAACGGGGCGGCCAGCGGGGCCAGCGCCAGATCCTGCAGGAAGCCCTGGTAGTCGCCGTGGGTCAGCTGCTTGTAGCGCAGGGTGTGGCCGGCGCGCTGGCGCAGGGTGTCGGAGGCCTGCTCATCCTGCACCATGCGGCGCAGCAGCGGGGCCGGTGCCACGTACTCCAGCAGTGGAATGCGGAAGTGATCGCTCTGGATGGGGCTCTCCTTGGCGAACACCTGCTCCAGCCGGCCGGCCCGCTCCAGGGTCATGGCCAGTGCCAGCTGCAACAGCTGATCCTGCAAGGGGGTGGGCTGGCTGGCGAGCAGGGTACGCCACTGCTGCTCCGCCTCGGGCAGCGCCTGACTGGCCGCCAGCGCCATGCCCTTGAGCACCTGCTGGCTGAAGGCCAGGTTGTCGAGTGGCCCCTTGCCGAGGGCGGGAGCGGCGGCGATGACGGCGGCATAATTCTTGGCCAGATAGTAGCGCTCGGCCTGTTGCAGATAGGCGAGCCAGGCCGGGTTGCTGGCAAACTGAGCGTTCTGCTGGGCCAGTTCGCCGCTTTGCAGCGGCTGCCACTCGTCCCAGCTCTCGTGCAGCCGCAGCCGGCGCAGATCCTGCACCAGGGTCAGCTGCGGCATGGCGGCTGAGCCGGTGAAACCGGGCTGCATCAGCAGCTTGAGGTCTATTTCGTTGAGCAGCTCCGGGTTGCCCGGCTGGCGGCTCGCCTGCTGGAACAGGCTGGCCAGCGCCGCTTCGTCCCCCTTGAACCAGGCGAGCCGGCGCAGCAGCCCGTTGGCGGAGTCCAGATAGCGCCCCTCTGGGTAGCGACTGCGATAGTCGGCGATGAACTGCTCGGCGCGCTGCACTGCGGCCTGGTCAATCTGGTTGCGATCCAGGGTGCCCCAGTCATCGAAGGCGCTTTGCTGGGACTGGTTGAGGGCGACCCGGATCCGCATGTAATCCGCCGTCTCTTTCAGCCAGGGCTGATCCTGCCCGGCGAGGGCGGCAAACAGCGCATCGGCCTGGGCGAACTCCCCCTGATAGAAGCGTTGGCTGGCGGCCAGGTAGTCGGCAAAGCCCTGACCGGCGGCCGACAGCGGCGTGGCCTTGGCTTCTGGCGCCGTTTCGGCTTGCTGGGCGCACTGGCCCAGCATGGCCAGCCGCTGGCGGGCCAGCTGGCTGCGCTCGTCGGCGCCAAGCGCCGGGGTGTCGGCCAGCGCTTGCAGGAAGGCTTCGGCCGCAACCGGATTGTTGCTGATGCAGCGCCCCTCGCTCCAGCCGGCGGCCCGCTCCAGGGCGGCCTGGGTGGTGTTCTGCTCGATGCCGAGACCGGCGGCCAGCGCCAGCAGGGGATCCGGCACGGCGGGGACTGGCTCGGCCTGGGTCGGGTTGAGCAGGGCCGGGTTGAGCAGATCCTCGATGGCGAAGGGCAGCGGCAGCGGCGCCTTGGGCAGCGAGAAGGCCTGCTCATCGGCCAGCAGCAACGCCAGGTTGGTGCGGGTGTCGTTGTCAGGGGAGAGGAACGGCAGCCCGTTCAGGTGGCACTGGGCGGCGGTCAGTTGCAGGGTGAGCGGCGTCTCGCAGCCATCCGGGCCGCAGGCCAGGGCGGGCAGGCTGCACAGGGCCAGCCACAGGGGAGTCAGTTTCATGGGCGCTTCCAGCAGGAGTCGGGATGCTGGCACGCTACAAGATGGCTTCGCCCCTTTCAACTGACCATAGGGGCAGGTCGGCCGGCGGCGGGCCTACTGCAGACCGGGCCCTTTGGCCGAAAAGGGGCAGTCGCGCTGCTGGATCAGTTGCTCCCCCGAGCCCGCCGCCCCCTGCCAGTGCAGGGTGAGCTGGCCGAGGCGGCCCAGGTGGCGCAGTTCGAACTCGTAGCGCAGGCAGGGTTCGGTGAGGGGCAGGCTGGCCATGCCGGCCGGCAGTTGGTAGTCGTAGCGCAGCAGGGGGCCGTCTGTCAGCGTGCTGCGGCTGGGCAGCAGCCCCTGCTCCGTGGGGACGGGGGCGCTCAGCCGGCGGCGCAGACTCAAGGGAGCGTCGATCGCCTTCTGGTAATGGAGGCCGTTCATGGCCGCCAGCTCCTCTTCCAGCCGTTGCAACTCCCCCTCCAGCCCGCTCAGCGCGGCCCCCAGCTGTTGATGAGCGGGGGAGGCACAGCCCCCCAGCAGCAGGGTGAGGAGCAACAAGGGGGCGCGGGTCGGGTGCATGGGCTCTCCTTTGGGCGCACGGATGGGCTGGGCCGGGGCTGACTATAGCAGGGTATTGGTGGGCGGCGCGGCGCGCAGCAGACCGGCGAGCCGCTCCAGCCCCTCGGCGACGCGGGCGTCGGTGGCCGGCTGGCTCAGGCTCAGCCGCACGCCCTGCGGGGCGGCGAACTGGCCGGCGGCGAAGTGTTCCCCGCTGGCCACGCCGACGTCAAGGGCATTGGCGGCCTCGGCAAACTCCTGGCTGCGCCAGGGCTCCGGCAGTGGCAGCCAGGCGTGCATGGAGCCCGCCTGCCAGCAGGCCCCCGGCAGCAGGTGGCGCAGCAGCTCGCCGCGACGTGCCAGGATCTGCCGCTGCTGTTCGACCAATGGCATGATCTGGCGCTGGCTCACCAGCTTGCAGGCCAGCTCGATGAGCAGCGGGCTCACCATCCAGCTCGACAGCCGCATCGCCTGGGCGAAGGCACCGCGCAGGGCCGGCGGGGTCAGCACGAAGCCGACCCGCAGGCCGCCACAGGCGATCTTGGCCAGGCTGCCCAGATAGATGACCCGCTCCGGCGCCAGATTGACCAGTGGCGTCACCGGTTGCTGGGGCAGCAGGCCGTTGACGTCGTCCTCGATGATCAGCAGGTCATGGCGACGGGCGATGGCGACGATGGCCTCGCGCCGCGCCAGGCTCATGGTGGCGGTGGTGGGATTTTGCAGGGTGGGGGTGAGGTAGAGCAGCTTGGCGCGGCGGGTACGGCAGGCCGCCTCCAGCGCGTCGGGCAGCAGCCCCTCTGCGTCCATCGCCAACCCCACCACCTGATTCTTCAGCTGACGGGCGTTGCCCAGCATGCCGGGGTAGCTGAGCCCTTCGCAGAACAGGGTCTCCCCCACGCAGCCGGTGGCCAGCAGGGAGAGCATGATGCCGTGCTGGGCGCCGTGGCTGAACAGCAGATACTCCTCGCTGCCCGCCACCCCCTGCTCGGCCAGCCAGTCGATGAACAGCTGGCGCTGGCTCGGCTGGCCCGCCTCCTTGTCATAACCGAGCAGGGCGTTGAGATCCCCGTCCGCCACTTCCGCCAGCATGGGGCGGATGATGGCGGCCCGATCCAGCTGCACCGGCAGGTTCTGCCACAACTCGATGCGGTGCCCCTCCTCCTTGCGGATCACCCAGGCGTTGGCCGGATCCTCATGCTCCCCCTTGACCCAGGTGCCGTGCCCCACTCGGGCGGCCAGCAGCCCGCGTCGCTCCGCCTCGCCATAGGCGCGGGTGACGGTGCCGACGGTGACCCCCAGCTTGTCCGCCAGCGCCCTGTGGGTGGGCAGCCGGGTCTCGGGCGGCAGGGAGCCGTCCTGAATGGCCTGCTCGATGGCCTTCACCAGTTTGAGGTAGAGGGGGCCGGCGAAGGGGGTGAGGTCCGGGGTCCAGATTGTCATGGTGACAATAAATCCATTGATCGAAATGTATCGGCAATATAGCGTGATTTTGAACCCGATAACAACCAAAAGTAGCACATTGTATCGATACAATGTGCGCAGTTCAGGAGTACAAAGATGACGTTCGAATGGTATGCCACCCTGTTTGGCTTTGCGTTGCTCACCTGTGGCACGCCGGGCCCCAACAACCTCATGCTGACCGCCTCCGGCGCCAACTTCGGGGTGCGTCGCACCCTGCCCCATCTGATCGGTGTCGTGGTGGGACAACCCGTCCTGCAACTGGTGCTGGCGCTGGGGCTCTACCCCCTGTTCGAGCGTTGGCCGCTGCTCAAGCTGAGCCTGCAGGTGCTGGGCAGCCTCTATTTGTTGTGGCTGGCATGGCGCATCGCGGTGGCTGGCGCCCCCGGTGATCCGGAACGACGTTCACGCCCGCTGACCCTGCTGGAGGGGCTGGGCTTCCAGTTCCTCAACCCCAAGGCCTGGATGATGGGGATCTCCGCCATCAGTCTGTTCAGTCTGCCGGGCAGTGCTTACTGGCCGAGTCTGTGGGGCATCATGGCCGTCTTCCCCATGGCCGGATTGCCAGTCTGCTTCGCCTGGGTGCTGTTCGGTCATCAGCTCAGCCGCTGGATCAACTCTGACAGAGGCTGGCGCCGGCTCAACGGCAGCTTGGGGGCGCTGACCGCGCTCTGCGTGGTGATGCTCTGGTACTGAGTGCTGCCAGGGGCCGCATAAAGATGCGAAGAAAGTGCATCTGCGGCCTTGTCTGACGGGCACCGGCTCTGCATATTAGAAGGCTTGTCGCCGAGTCGGCGCCCTGCATCATCAAGAGGTTGAGATGGATCTGAACTGGTTGCTTCCCCTGGCGGGCTTTGCCCTCATCACTTGTGGCACGCCGGGCCCCAACAACATGCTGCTCACCAGCGCCGGTGCGGCCCAGGGCTTTCGCCGCAGCGTACCCCTGCTGGTGGGCGTGGTGGGGGGGATCAACCTGATGATCCTGGCCACGGCGCTGGGGCTGGGGGTGATGTTCGAGCAGCTGCCGCTGCTGCACGACGGGCTCAAGCTCATCGGCTCGGCCTACCTGCTCTGGCTGGCCTGGAAGGTGGCGACCGCCAGCGGCCCGGCCGAGGGCAACCGGCCGCTGATCCCGGCCCATCAGGGAGCCATGCTGCAGTTGCTCAACCCCAAGGCGTGGATGATGGCGCTCTCCGCCATCAGCGGCTTCACCCTGGCGGGGGAGGCCTACTGGCCCTCCGCCATCTGGGTGCTCGGCATCTTCTTCGTGACCGGCCTCTATACCGGGGCCTTCTGGGTGCTGTTCGGTGCCCAGGTGCGCCGCCTCATTCGCACCGCCAGAGGCTGGCGTCGTTTCAATCTCGGCATGGGGGTCGCCACGGCGGCCTGCGTGCTGATGATATGGATTTAGTCCGGGCCTGTGCCCGGGCCTTTACCGGCTGTCTTGTTGGCCCTGCGGGGCCTTTTTTATTCACGGGGCGGTGCGATGACGCGCGCCGCCCTCTGGTTGATTTGCACAATCGGTGTACACGATCGGTTTGCACAAGGAGGTCCCATGAAATGTATCGGTCTGCTGGGTGGCATGAGCTGGGAGTCCACCGTCAGCTACTATCAGGCGCTCAACCGGGGCGTGCGCGAGCGGCTCGGCGGCCTGCACTCGGCGCGGGTGCTGCTGAGCAGCGTCGACTTTGCCGAGATAGAGCGGTTGCAGCACATCGGGGACTGGCCCGCCACCGCTCGTCTGCTGGCGGCCGAGGCGCGGGCCATCCAGGCCGGCGGCGCCGATTTTCTGCTGATCGGCACCAACACCATGCACAAGGTGGCGCCCGAGATCGAGGCTGCCATCGATATCCCGCTGCTCCATATCGCCGATGCCACCGCGCGTCAGCTGCAAGCGGACGGGATCCAAAGGGTCGGCCTGCTCGGCACCCGCTTCACCATGGAGCAGGATTTCTACAAGGGGCGCTTGCAGGACAAGTTCGGGCTGGAGGTGCTGGTGCCCGGCGAGGCGCAGCGGGAGCGGGTGCACCGCATCATCTATGACGAGCTGTGCCTTGGCGACATTCGCGAGGCATCGCGGGCCGAGTACCTGGCCATCATCAGTGCGCTGGCCGACGCGGGAGCCCAGGCGGTGATCCTCGGCTGCACCGAGATAGCCCTGCTGGTGGGGGAGGCCAATGCTGCGGTGCTGCTCTACGATACCACTGCCATCCACGCCGAGGCGGCGGTGAGCCTGGCGTTGGCTTGACGACCATGGCACTGCTGGCAAGCGGATAAGCCAGAAATTGTCCGGCCGCCGGCTTGGCAGGGCTTGACCTTGACGCAGGGTTGCTGCTTAGGCTGAAGGTCCGCTTTGGCCAACGAGGAACGACTCATGCAGCGTCGCGATTTTCTCAAATTCTCCACTGCCGTCGGTATCGCCGGCGCCCTGCCCCGGTGGGGTCGGGCGGTTGCCGCCGAGCGGCCAGCCCTGCCGATTCCCGCGTTGCTGGAGGCGGATACCAGCGGCGTGTTCCAGCTCAGGGCCCAGCCGGGCCAGATGCAGTGGCGACGCCAGCCGACCCATAGCTGGGGCTACAACGGCAACCTGCTCGGCCCCACTTTGCGTGCCCGTCAGGGGCAGGCGGTGCGAGTCCGGGTCGCCAACCAGCTGGCGGAGACCACCACTGTGCACTGGCACGGGCTGGAGGTGCCCGGCACCGCCGATGGCGGCCCGCAGGCCAGCATCCCGTCCGGCAAAGAGTGGCAGGCGGCGTTTCGCATCGAGCAGCCGGCGGCCACCTGCTGGTATCACCCCCACACCCACGGACAGACCGGCCATCAGGTGGCCATGGGGCTGGCCGGGCTCTTCATCCTCGACGACGAGGAGAGCCTGCGGCTGCCGCTGCCCCAGCGCTGGGGTGTGGACGACATCCCGCTGGTACTGCAGGACAAGCGCCTCGATGGGCGGGATCAGGTGGACTACCAGCTGGATGTGATGAGCGCGGCGGTCGGCTGGTTCGGCGATCTGATGCTGACCAACGGCGCCGTCTATCCGGCCCACGATGCGCCTCGCGGCTGGCTGCGCTTGCGGCTGCTCAACGGCTGCAATGCCCGCTCCCTCACGCTGGCGACCAGTGACGGCCGCCCCTTGTATGTGATCGGCAGTGATGGCGGCCTGCTGGCGGAGCCGGTGGCGCTGAGCGAGCTGGCGCTGCTGCCGGGGGAGCGCTTCGAGGTGATGGTGGATGCCCGCAACGGCAAGGCGTTCGACCTGCTCACCCTGCCGGTACGCCAGATGGGGATGACCCTGGCGCCGTTCGATGCGGCCCTGCCGCTGCTGCGGATCCGGCCCTCCCTCATCGAGGGCAAGGGACGCTTGCCGGACAGCCTGGCCCGGCTGCCGGCGCTGCCGGCCACCCAAGGCTTGCCGAGCCGCACCCTGACCCTGTCGATGGATCCCGAGCTGGACCGGCAGGGGATGCAGGCGCTAATGAGCCGCTACGGCCACGGCGCCATGGCGGGCATGAGCATGGCCCACGGCGATACGGGCACCATGGCCGGGATGAAGATGGACGGGCAGGGCGAGGGGATGGCCGGTATGTCGATGGCGGGGATGGATCATGGCGCCATGGCCATGCCAGCGGGCGAGATGCAGCACGACACCATGGCGGGGATGCAGGAGGACAAGGGCAGTGCCAAGCCGCTGGATCTGCACGGCGGCAACCGCATCAACGGCCAGGCCTTCGCCATGAACGACCCGCAGTTTGCGGTCAAGCGCGGCCGTACCGAGCGCTGGATCATCTCGGGGGAGGGGGACATGATGCTGCACCCCTTCCATATTCACGGCTCCCGCTTCCGGATCCTGAGCGAGAACGGTCAGCCGGTGGCACCGCATCGCGCCGGCTGGAAGGACATCGTCAAGGTGGAGGGCGGGCGCAGCGAGGTGCTGGTGCGTTTCGATCACACGGCGCCCAAGGAGCGGGCCTACATGGCCCACTGCCATCTGCTGGAGCACGAGGATACCGGCATGATGCTCTCGTTCACGGTGGAAGAGTAAAAAAGAATGGCCCGAACGGGGCCATTTGTTCATTTCACTGGTCAGATCTCACTATCTACGCACGCCACATACCCCTCGGCATAAAAGCGTGTAAAATTGCGCCCTGAATTTTCCGGCCAGCGCGCGCTGGCCGCGACTCCTTACCTGCAAGGCTGACACTGTGACTGAAGTAGATAGATTCGCGGACATTCGCCCCTACCGCGATGAGGAAGTGCCGGCAGCCATCGAACGGCTGATCCGGGATGATGAATTTGTCGGCGCCATCGCCAAGTATCGTTTCGGCTCCCTGATGAGCTGGCTGGGCTGGGCCATCCGCCCGCTGATCCGCCAGTTCCTGCGCTACAAGTGGTCCAAGGTGACCACCATCCATCAGGTGCAGATGGGAGTGACCCGCTACATGAGCCGGATGATCGCCACCTCCACCCAGGGGGTGACCTTCTCCGGGCTCGAGCATCTGAAGAAGGAGCAGGGCTACCTGTTCGTCTCCAACCACAGGGACATCGCCATGGATCCGGCGTTCGTCAACTGGGGGCTGCACACCCACGGGTTCGATACCGTGCGCATTGCCATCGGCGACAACCTGCTGCGCAAACCCTGCGCCACCGAGCTGATGAAGCTCAACAAGAGCTTCATCGTCAAGCGCTCCGCAAAGGGGCCGCGGGAGATGATGAAGGCGCTCGGCGAGCTGTCCGCCTACATCGGCCAGTCGGTGCACGAAGGCCACTCCATCTGGATTGCCCAGAAGGAAGGGCGCGCCAAGAACGGCGATGACAAGACCGATCCGGCCATCCTCAAGATGTTCTACGTGGACGGCAAGAAGCAGAAGATCGAGTTCGTCGACTACATGCGCAGCCTCAATATCGTGCCGGTCAGCATCAGCTACGAGCTGGATCCCACCGACAAGGCCAAGGCGCGCGAGCTGTACGAGAAGTCGGTCAACGGCAGCTACGAGAAGGGCGAGTTCGAAGACATCGAGAGCATTGTCGCCGGCATCGTCGGCCAGAAGGGGCGGGTACACGTCTCCTTCGGCGCCCCCATCACCGAGGGCTTCAGCGATCCGGATGAACTGGCTGCGCTCATCGACAAGGCGATCTGGGGCAACTACCGCCTCTTCCCGGGCAACTACCTGGCTGCAGATGTGGCAGGCAAGGCCAACACCATCGAGCAGGCTGCCTTCCTGAGCCGTCAGTCGGAGGTGCCGGAAGAGCACAAGGCCATCTGGCGCGCCATGTACGCCAAGCCGGTGGAGAACGCCGGCAAGGCTTGAATGGCACCGGTTATCACCGGGTGATGCGAAAAAAACGGGAGCAGATGCTCCCGTTTTTGCGTCTGGTCAAAGTCGGCGGTGCTGGAGTAGTGAATAATATTGTTTCAGCTGGTACGATCACTGGGCGAACGCGCTTGCGCCTCTTGGCAAGCCGCGGATGAGTGTGTAACAGTGCACTCATCCCGCTTGATACGAGCAAATGCTCTATCTCTGTCTGCACGGATTGCAGGCGGTGTGACACAAGGACCTCAACAGGGTCCTTTTTCATTTTGCGGCTAAGATGTCGCCTGAATACACCTAAGGAAGCGCCATGATCACCGGCAGTCTGAACACCCTGCAGCGCACGCCGCTGCCCGCCCCGCTGGACCGCATCATGGTCGAGGTGGTGCAAAGCGTCGAACAGTGGCTGCAGGCGCCGCTCGGCAAGCAGGAGATCGACGGTCTCAAGCTGTTCTGCCTGGTGAGCGAAGAGCTGACCGAGCCGGCCGCGGATCGCCGTGGCGAGTTCCATCAGCAGTATCTGGACATCCAGCTGCTGCTGCGTGGCGAAGAGTGGATCGGGGTCGGGCCCCATGGCTATGTTGCCGAAGGCGCCGATCATCCCCATCCCGACCTCTGGTTCGTCGAGGACGAACAGACCAGTTATCTGGCGTTGCAGCCCGGCGACTTCGCCATCTTCTGGCCGGGAGAACTGCATCGCCCCCTCTGCACCCCCAACCAGCCGGCTCAGGTGAAGAAGCTGGTGGTCAAGGTGCACCGGGATCTGCTGGCCGGCCTGTGACCGCTGGCGCAGCCTGGCTGAGACGAGTGCCCGGAATCATCCGGATTTGCACTTAACATATTGAAAAATTGGGCGCACTTTCCTGCGACCATAAGCCCCCGGCAGGGGAATCCCATCCACTTTGGATGACACGACACTGTCGGCATAAAGCCGAAGCACAGGAAGATGTAGAACATGAGCAAGTTGGTATTGATCCTTAACTGCGGTAGCTCTTCCCTGAAATTTGCCGTAATGGACGCCGAAACAGGTGAGGACATGCTGTCCGGCCTGGCCGAATGCTTCAATCTGGATGATGCACGTATCAAATGGAAACTCCACGGGGTCAAAGGCGAAGCCATGCTGGGCGCGGGCGCCGCGCACCAGGAGGCCCTCGACCACATCGTGGGTCACATCCTGCCGCAGGATCCGACTCTGGCCGAGCAGCTGGTGGCCATCGGTCACCGCATCGTGCACGGTGGCGAGCAGTTCTCCCGTTCCGTTCGCATCGATGACGGCGTGATTGCCGGTATCGAAGCCGCCATTCCGTTCGCCCCCCTGCACAACCCGGCGCACCTGATCGGCATCCGTGCCGCGCTGAAGGTGTTCCCGGCGCTGGCAGAGAAGAACGTGGCCGTGTTCGACACCGCCTTCCACCAGACCCTGCCACAGGAAGCCTACCTCTACGCGCTGCCCTACAAGCTCTACAAAGAGAACGGCATCCGTCGTTACGGCGCCCATGGCACCTCCCACCGCTTCATCGCAGAAGAGACCGCCAAGGCGCTGGGCAAGCCGCTCTCCGAGCTCAACATCATCAACTGCCACCTGGGTAACGGCGCCTCCGTCTGCGCCATCCGTGGCGGCGAATCCGTCGACACCTCCATGGGCCTGACCCCGCTGGAAGGGCTGGCGATGGGCACCCGCTCCGGCGACATAGACCCCGCTGTAGTCTTCTTCATGCACGACCAGCTCGGTTACAGCGTGGAGCAGATCAACCACACCCTGACCC
The DNA here is from genome assembly GCF_027706125.1 of Aeromonas sp. Y318-1. Classification (NCBI taxonomy): domain Bacteria; kingdom Pseudomonadati; phylum Pseudomonadota; class Gammaproteobacteria; order Aeromonadales; family Aeromonadaceae; genus Aeromonas; species Aeromonas sp. Y318-1. The sequence continues at coordinate 70,641 of NZ_JAPDCM010000009.1, read as the reverse complement.
GCGAGTCCGGCCTGCTGGGCATGACCGAGGCGAGCAGCGACTGCCGCTATGTCACCACCAACTACGCCACCGACGCCGGTGCCAAGCGCGCGCTGGACGTGTTCACCTACCGGGTGGCCAAGTATGTCGGCGCCTACGCTGCCGCCATGGATGGTCGTCTGGACGCCCTGGTGTTCACCGGTGGTATCGGTGAAAACGCCGCCATGGTGCGCGAGATGGTGCTGGCCCGTCTGGCCCTGTTCGGCTTCAAGATCGACAAGGAAGCCAACAACGCCGCGGTGCTGGGCGGTGAAGGCCCCATCACGGCCGAAGGCAGCCGCCTGGCGCTGGTGATGCCCACCAACGAAGAGCTGGTCATCGCCCGCGATGCCCTGAGCCTGGTCGGCTAACGCACCCTCGCTCCCAGACAACGCCCGGCCCCTGCCGGGCGTTGTCGTTTGTGGCGGCCGTGGCGCCGGCTGTCATTTGACATGGGGTGGCAGATACGTACCCTGACCGCAGTTTCACGCACAGGAGGATGGGATGAAGGAGATGTTTTTTCGCTGGCTGGCCGGGCTCGGGCTGGAGGTAACCGGCATGATGGGGCTGGTGATCGCCCTCGGCTTTATCGTGCTCACCTCACTGCTGCTGCACATGCTGCTGCACCGGGTGCTGCTGGTGCGGCTGGTGGGGGTGCTCGGCAAGACCAAGCAGGTATGGCTGCCGCCCCAGTTGCAGCAGCGATTGTTCTACCGGCTCGCCTTCGTGCTGCAGGGGGCCGTGCTGCTCGGTCAGGCCGAGATCTGGCTGCCGCGCAACTCCGACAGCCTGCAACTGATCGAGATGGTGGCCCAGCTCTGGATCCTGCTGTTCCTGCTGCTCTCCCTGTTTGCCCTGCTCGACTGCATGCTGTCGGTGAGCCGCTACACCCGGCTCGGGCGGGATCTGCCCCTGCGCGGTATCTTCCAGGGGGTGAAGCTGGTGGGCAGCATCCTGGTGGGTATCCTGATGATCGCCCTGCTGCTCGGCAAGTCGCCGCTGTTCCTATTCAGCGGTCTGGGTGCCATGACCGCAGTGCTGATGTTGGTGTTCAAGGATCCTATCCTCGGGCTGGTGGCCGGCATCCAGCTCTCCGCCAACCGGATGCTGAGTGTCGGTGACTGGCTGCAGATGGACAAGTACGGCGCCGATGGCGAGGTGACCGACATCGGCCTCACCACGGTCAAGGTGTCGAACTGGGACAAGACCATCACCACCATCCCCACCTATGCCCTGATTTCCGACTCCTTCAAGAACTGGCAGGGGATGACGGAGTCGGGTGGTCGGCGCATCAAGCGCAGCGTCAACATCGACATGACCAGCGTGCGCTTCCTGACGGCGGACGAGCAGCTGCAGCTCAAGCAGGCCCAGCTGCTGGCGCCCTATCTGAGCCGCAAGGAGCAGGAGCTGAGCGCCTACAACCAGCAGTTGAGCGACGCCATCAGCTGCCCCATCAACGGTCGTCACCTCACCAACCTCGGCACCCTGCGCGCCTATCTGGACGCCTACCTGCGCGCCCACCCCGGCATTCGCAAGGACATGACCCTGATGGTGCGCCAGCTGGCACCGACCTCGGACGGCCTGCCGCTGGAGATCTACTGCTTCACGGCGACCACCGCCTGGGCCGATTACGAAGGGATCCAGGCCGACATTTTCGACCACATCTTTGCCATCATTGAGCAATTTCATCTGCGGTTGCACCAATCTCCCACAGGTTACGATATGCGCGCCTGGCAAAAGGGGTAAACGACCGACCGGCAGGGGCTGGCGGCGGATAAAAAAGCGATATTAATCGCTGACCCGCCGCCACTTGTCAGTTGAAATTTGCCCGGCAGAGGAGAAAAATGGCGGCCTTCTCTTCGCCCCCTGGATCGCCCGCCGCTCCCGGGTCAGCCCAGAGTCTTGAACCACGTCATCCATTACAGGAAAGTTATGAAGCTCCTCCACACTACTGCGGCCGCGCTGTGCTGCAGCCTCCTCTTGGGCGCCGCGCCTGCGCTCGCGGTTGAATACGCCCTGCCTGCGGCCAACAGCCGCCTGGTGGGTGAAAATCTGGAATACGTGGTCCCGGCCGAAGAAAACGGCCAGCCGCTGGAGGCCGCCGCCGCCAAATTCCAGCTGGGGCTGACCAACATGCTGGAGGCCAATCCCAAGGCGGATCCCCTGCTGCTGCAGACCGGCGAGAAGCTGATCGTGCCGCACCAGCTGATCCTGCCGGATGCACCCCGTGAAGGCATCGTGCTGAACGTGGCCGAGATGCGCCTCTATTACTACCCGAAAGGCAAGAAGGTGGTGGAAGTGCTGCCCATCGGCATCGGCCAGCTCGGCACCGACACCCCGGAAAACTGGGTGACCAGCGTGCAGCGCAAGAAGGCGGGCCCGACCTGGACCCCGACCGCCAAGATGCATGCCGAATATGCCGCCCGTGGCGAAAGCCTGCCTGCGGTGTGGCCGGCCGGCCCGGACAACCCCATGGGGCTGTTCGCGCTCTACATCGGCAAGATGTACGCCATCCACGGCACCAATGCCCAGTTCGGCATCGGCCTGCGGGTGAGCCACGGCTGCGTGCGCCTGCGCAACGACGATATCGAGTACCTGTTCAAGAAGGTACCGGTCGGTACCCGCGTCCAGTTCGTCAACCAGCCGATCAAGGCCAGTGTCGAGCCGGATGGCCGCCGCTACCTGGAAGTGCATCAGCCGCTCTCCCGCAATCAGGAGGAGTTCAACTCCAGCCTGCCTGCACCGCTGCCGATGACCCCGGCGGTGACCCGCTTCATCGCCCACGCCGACAGCGACTCCCAGCTGGTCAAGCAGGCGCTGGAGCAGCGCAGCGGCATGCCGATCGCGATCAATCGCTGATTGGTGCTTGCCGACATGGCCCCGACCTCTGGTCGGGGCTTTTTTTTTGCTGCCGTGGCGGGGTTGTGCCGCGGATCGTGCCCGGCGGATAAGCAGTTGCTGCATCAGGATAAAATCTGGCGGAACGGGGCAAAGCTGGTCTGTTGGTTAAAGATGAAACGTTTATATTGTGTTTTCTGTTTGTTAAAAAAGGTTGAGGTCATGGGATCTGCTGATTAAGCTAGGGCGGTTTTTTAAGGAAGAGCCCGTCGTCAGAACGGGTACACACGTCACATAACGGAGTTTTGAATGACAGCCAGCACACCCATGCTCATCACCTTTCTGGTGTACATCCTCGGGATGGTCCTGATCGGCTTTATCGCCTATCGCGCCACCCGCAACTTTGACGACTACATTCTCGGCGGCCGCCGGATGGGGAGCTGGGTGACCGCCCTCTCCGCCGGTGCCTCCGACATGAGCGGCTGGCTCTTGATGGGCCTGCCGGGCGCCGTCTTCATTGGCGGCATCTCCGAGAGCTGGATCGCCATCGGCCTCACCCTGGGGGCCTACCTCAACTGGCGCTGGGTCGCCGGCCGGCTGCGGGTGCATACCGAGAAGAACCGCAACGCCCTGACCCTGCCGGACTACTTCACCTACCGCTTCGAGGACAAGAGCCGGGTGCTGCGCATCCTCTCCGCCCTGGTGATCCTGCTGTTCTTCACCATCTACTGCGCCTCCGGCGTAGTGGCCGGTGCCCGCCTGTTCGAGAGCACCTTCGGCATGAGCTATGACACCGCCCTCTGGGTCGGCGCCGCGGCCACCATCACCTATACCTTCTTCGGCGGCTTCCTTGCGGTGAGCTGGACCGATACGGTGCAGGCCACCCTGATGATCTTCGCCCTGATCCTGACCCCGGTGTTCGTCATCATCGCGGTGGGCGGCATCGACACTGCCATGGTGCAGGTGGCGGCGCAGAACGCCAGCAACCTCGACATGTTCAAGAACCTGGACTTCATCGCCATCATCTCGCTGATGGCCTGGGGCCTGGGCTACTTCGGCCAGCCCCACATCCTGGCGCGCTTCATGGCGGCGGATTCCCACCACTCCATGACCAATGCCCGTCGCATCAGCATGACCTGGATGGTGCTCTGCCTGGGCGGCGCCGTGGCCATCGGCTTCTTCGGCCTGGCCTACTTCTCCACCTTCACCGAACAGGCGGCCGGCGTCACCGGCAACCCGGAGCGGGTCTTCATCGAGCTCTCCAAGATCCTGTTCAATCCCTGGATCGCCGGCGTGCTGCTCTCCGCCATCCTGGCGGCGGTAATGAGTACCCTCAGTTGCCAGCTGCTGGTCTGCTCCAGCGCCATCACCGAGGATCTCTACAAGCCGTTCCTGCGCAAGAACGCCTCCCAGCAGGAGCTGGTGTGGGTCGGTCGTGCCATGGTGCTGGTGATCGCGCTGATCGCCATCGCCGTCGCCATGAACCCGGAGAACCGGGTGCTGGGGCTGGTGAGCTACGCCTGGGCCGGCTTTGGCGCTGCCTTCGGCCCCGTGGTGTTGCTCTCCGTGCTCTGGTCGCGGATGACCCGCAACGGCGCCCTGGCGGGCATGCTGGTGGGCGCCCTGACCGTCATCGTCTGGAAGCAGTTCGGCTGGCTGGGGCTCTATGAAATCATCCCGGGCTTCCTCTTCTCCGGACTCGCCATCGTGGTGTTCAGCCTGCTGGACAAGGCCCCCTCCAAGGCCATGCTGGAGCGCTTCGACGACGCCGAGCGCGAGTTCCAGACCCCGCCGGATGCGCTGGGTCAGCCGGTTGCAGTCAACTGAGTTGGCTACTGCCGATAACAAAAAGCCCCGCGATGCGGGGCTTTTTACCAGTACAAGCGACAGATCCGTATCGAAGACGCTCTAGATGCCAAAGATCCTTTCTGCGGTCTGAAAGAAGTTAAAAACCGGGCTTAATTGCTTGGCTTGCTCGTGTTTGAGTTGGCATGATGAAAGCCGGAACCGTATGGTTCCTGTTTCATCTGTTGATTGCCCATTTCTGCGAGAGAAAATTTCAATATGCCCACTCTGATGAGTGGGCAGCGTGAGGATGGACAATAGCCACAACACAGGAGAGAAGGGTGATAGCAAGGTTTTGGCTGGGGTTGGGTTGTTTGTTGCTAGCTATGGTTACGCAGGCCAGCGAGGTGTATCAGGGCAAGGTAGGACGAATGCCGGTAGTGATGACCCTTGATACGTCATCAGATGGTACGGTCAGTGGGCGTTACTTCTACCGCAAGTACCGAAAGGATATTCCCCTGTCGGGTAAGTGGGAGGGTAAGACCCTGCAGCTCTCAGAATTGTGGGATAACAGTGAACCCGAAAAGATCGCCATGCTCCTTGAGCGCTCCGGTAATGGCCTTCAGGGAACATGGGCCGGGAAGAAGCCTATTTCTGTGGTATTGAAGGTGGTCGATAGCAGCGCCATTGATATACAGGATCCGGTTCTTGTCAGCTGGCGTAAGCGTGATCTTTATGAACTCATGCGACTTGAAGGACTTTCACTAAAACCGGGCAAGCGAGAGTCATTTCAGGGTTATAGCTTGCAATGGCTGCAAGAGCCGCAAAGCAAAATTGCGTATTTTCGTATTACGTCAGGGCTACCTGCTGAGCAGCTTGGGAAACTCAATCATGTGCTGGCAGAGCGTCAGTGGAGCGAGGTCGCCAGTTATTTTCAGTGTATGAGTACCCCTATGGGTGGGGAATTCGACCAGACGGTTACGCCCCGTTTCATCAGTCCGAACTTGCTCAGCGCCAGTATCTTTACCGGCTATTTTTGCGGTGGTGCACACCCTGACTTTGGTGATTCGCCATTAAACATTAATCTTGCCACCGGAGAGATGCTGACACTCGAAGACCTGCTCTGGGTTGGTAGTGGAGCTCCAGTAAAGTTCGATAGTCGGTCGTATGACCCTGCAGCATCTGAGTACAAGGAGAAGTATCTGGCCCCTTGGCTCGTAAACGAGTTTCGGCGGCTCTACCCCAATGATATGGTTCCCGATGCGGAAGAGTGCAATTACGCAGATCCGTCAGTCTGGGAGTATGCCTCTTGGTATATGACAGAGAAGGGGATAGTGTTGGACCCTTCTTTTCCCCGTGTCGAGCGTAACTGCGAGCTGACCGAGTGGAGCATACTACCCTGGTCGGTTATCAAGCAGCACCCGGGGCGATTACCACAGCTGATGCCTTGATGAAAAAACCGGAACCCTTGGGTTCCGGTTTTTTCATGCCTGCTGTTTGAGCCAACGCAGCAGCTGCTGCACAAACAGCGCGGGTTGCTCGATGGGGTAGAGATGGCCGACATCCGCCACCTGCAGGCGCTGGCAGGCGGGGATGGCGTTGCCAAGGGCCTCGCACACTTGCGCAAACAGCGCTCTGGTCTGCGCGCCCTGCACGATGCAGGTGGGCATGCTGAGCGCGGCAAGGCGCGACGGCGACCAATCCGGCCGCTTGTTCTGGCTCAGCTGCTTGGGCAGGCTGGCGGCCTCTGCCAGCTGGGCCTGCTGCCACTTGAGGGATTGCGCGGCAAAGTAGCCCGGGCGGCCCCCCGAGCCATCGATCAGGGTGGCCACCGCCTCTTGCAACTGCCCAGCTTCAACCTGACCAAACACGGGGCCGAACATGGCGCCGGCATCGGTCATAAAGGCGGCGAGCCCCTGCTCATCCAGCACCCCCGGGCAGCCCGGCTCCACCAGATAGAGGCTTCGGACGCGCTCCGGAGCTTGCAAGGCGACGGTCAGTACCACATCAGCGCCATAAGACCAGCCGACCAGATGGATAGGCCCACACGCCAGCTGTGCCAGCAGCGCCAGCAGATCGCCGGCATGGGTCTCTAGGCCGAAAGGCCCCTCTGTGCCCGCCTCGCCAAAGTGGCGCAGGGTGGGGGCATAGACGGTGTAGTGCTGTGAGAGCCGCTCGATATGTTCGAGCCAGAGGGTATGGTTGGCCAGCGCGCCATGGATCAGCAGCTGCGGCTCACCGGAACCGGCCTGCAGGCAGGGCATTGGGCTGCCATTGATCATAAAAGTGTGAGTCTGTGACTGCATATCAACGCCTCCTCGGCGTGTCGTAGAAGTGGGAGAGTATATGAAAGGGCCCTGCGGCCCGTAATCGAGCTATATCAAGCTGGCGATGGCCACTATAAGCAGAAGTTAGATCATCGGCGGAAAACCCATAAATCCAGCTTATATTGACACCGGCGCACCTTGTGCTACTTCAGGTTGGCCGATATCAACCCCGCAGGGGGAACTTCCGATCATTATTATTCAGTGGTGGGGTTATTCGCGATTGTCCGAATACCCAGCGCTATTTAAATCTATGGCTGCCTTTCGTTCGAATGTCTTGCAGAAATTATCATAAAGCTTTTCCCGCATAGCTCTAACTGGATTGACATCATCTAGTTTGTAATGATGTAAGAAACGATCAACACGTTTCTCAAGTGATTTTAAATAAAATTCTTGCTTAGCTACTTTTTCTGATGTTTCCTCCCAATATTTCTTTTGATTAAGCCAGATTTCTGGAGTTACCTCATTTTTATTTAAGTAAAATTTTTGTTCATCTCCGAACCCAGAACTCGAAAAGGAAGTATATCAGCGCAATCTAGCCAGGATTTATCTATAGAGTATTCTGCGACTATTTTCCTAGCTCTTTTTGTAAAAACAACCTTGTTAATCACCCACCATAAAATGCTGTCTCTCACTACCATCAATAATGGAGAGACAACATATGTAAGTACACCTAAGGCTATGATTTTCAATAAAGATGACCATGCTAATTCAATTTCCATAATTCTCCGTGCTTTATAACTTTGTATACAAAATGATCTTTATATGTGGGGCTGTGTTACAGTCAACAAAAATTTTTGTTGGTTATCACCAAACCTATTATTTCCTTCTTTCTTCTTGCTGGTTTTGCTTCATGTGGTAAACCTCTAGCCAACCCGCAATTCTAAATATTGCCATTGTGGCTGCGAGTGCAGATAAGATTGCGTAGATAAATAAGAGGTAGCCAACAAAAGATGCAACTATGTGCGCTATGTTAGAAAAATCATAAAGCCATGGCGCAATATTTAAAGCATAGTGTTGCCAATCTAATGGGCTGTTATAAAGAGGTTTTGATTTTACAATTAATGCAAACAGCAAAGATATAACTTGCAATATAATGAAGTGAACAAAAGTAGCGTTCACTTTTATGAACGGTGAATCTGAACCATCTTTTGACTTACCTGAAATTGTATATCTAAATTTTTCATCACCCAATGCGAGCCAAATTGCATAACCACCTAAAGAAAAACCAATTACATTTGGTAGCACTGATATTGGAGTATCAACCCAGTTTGGATTAATCCAAGAGCCATATGAAATAATCGTTATTAGTAAAGACAGGTGAAAGTAAGGTGATAAAGTAACGGCTTTCAAGCCTCCATAAGCCACCCAGTATCTCTTAAATAATTTTAAAGCCCCTTTGTATTGTGAGGTACGCATATCAAACCCTTATTCTAGTCATGGCCTTGATTCGATTAATAATTCTCTCGGCTACTATATGTAAAAATGAAATTTGTGTATGTTCATTAGGTGAATATCGTTCCGTGTGACTAAAAGGGTGTTCATGGGTAGATTTCTCAATTCTTTTCCCTTCGGCATCTCTACCAATTGCTTTAACTTCACCGTTCAATTGAGCCACATTACTTAAATTAATTGTTCTGTTATCTGGTATGATGGATTGGTTTTTTTGAGATTTATAAACTATTTTTTCTTCAGCAATATTTTGGTTGTTAAGTCTCTCTAATACTTCATCTTCTAAATCATCTAACCCATCAGTATTTGGCCTGCGGATAACTAACAAAAGCTCAGTTATTGTATTTATGCGAAATATTGCGTCTAATTGGTCTGTATCTGGTATTAATGTCAGTTCGATTTCATTGAACTCACTAATGATCGAATCAGCATTGAAAAGGCCTCTAAAAAACTTTTCAATATTTTTGGGTGCTATAGAGCCAAATTTATCCTTATGCTCAATGACTAAATAGTGATTCCTTGGGTAAAAAACGAACCTAAAACTAGAAAAGTTAGGTCTTAGTTCCTCAGGGATTTGAATTCGTCTGGTTTCATCTTCTTCTGCTGGTTTTAGCGTTGATATATTGAACCAACGACCGATTTCAATTTTGGTATATTTTGTTAATTCACCTTCTATTCCATCTACAGGGTTTTCACTGATCGGCTTTATTTCGGTCAATATTGCATATGATTCACCTCTGAGATTAATAGGGATTTTTAGATCGAAGACCCTATTCATTAAGTTAACATATGTTTCAGCCGAATGGGGATGAGTTCTGATATTTAATGCTGTGTAGGATACTGAGTTGAGTCTAGTCATTTTGAAAATTCCAATACTAATTGATGTCACATTAGGGTGTGAGCGTAACAGCCTGAAGAACGGATGAAATCTTGTTAGGGCGGCGACCTGAGTCGTCTTCATGCGCGTTGGCTACCGCCCCTGAATTTCAGCCTCCAGTCTGCTGCTTGGTAACCAACGGGGATGGCGGAGAGGGCCCATGGATGACTCCGACGAGGCTTGGATTGCCATTCGGGTATGGTAGCGAGAGAGAGGCGCAGGGGAAGGGCGAGGTGATAAATGTTGGGGCGGGATCAACAAATTGGTCAGTACGGCAAGGGGGTCCCCTTGCCGGGGGAGAGAAGCTTGTTCAGGGGGAAGGGCCGCAGCCCCTCCCTCAGGCCAGTGCCAGCGACTGGCGGGCGCGCCACAGCCGCTCGTGGAAGAAGAAAACGACGGTGTTGATGGCAGGCTCGATCATCGCCATCACGCCGCCGGTGAGCAGCTCGCCGCTCAGCAGGTAGGCGACGCCGAAGGCCACCGAGAAGTGCACCAGGGCGAAGCTGCTGGTCTTGGCCTGCAGGCTATGGTGGGGCTTGAGCTTGTGCCAGCTGAGATCATGGAAGTAGAAGGCGACCGTGTTGACGGCGGGCTCTATCAGGGCGATCAGGCTGGCGGTGAGCAGTTCACCGGTCAGCAGGTAAGCCACGGTAAAGGCCACGGTGAAGTGCAAAACGGCAAAGCTGATGGTCTTTTTCATGATGGCGGCTCCCTCTGGTGATGAGCAGAGTATCCCCCGAAACCCCATTAAATGAAAGCTATTCTCATCTAATGGTTGGATAGGGACGACCTATCAAGTGAGAACGCCCTCACCGGATTGGGAGTTGCCTGGGGCCACAGCGGCGCTAGAGTGAGCCTTTGCCATGAAAAAGGAGCTTTCATGCATATGAATATCAACGCCACCCTGATGGGGCAGTTCATCCTGTTGCTGATGATCATCGTCGGCGTCGTGGCCTGGCGACTGGCCCGCCGCAAGAGCGAGCATCCGGTGCTGATCACAGTGCTGTGCATGCTGCTCAGTCTGGCCCCGCCTTTCGCCCTGCTGGCGCTGCTCATTCTGGCGCTCTGGCGGGATCTCCCGGGCAAAACGTGAGGTCGGCAGGCATGGAAAAAGCCCCGTGACGGGGCTTTTTTATTTGCTCGTCTCCCGCACAGTTGCCGGTTGTGGCGGCAAGAGGCGGGCGAGGGGCTCACCGGCTGAGGGCGGCGATCCGCTCATGGGCCTGGTGCATGCCCTGCTCCATCCCGTGGGGGAGCAGGTCCATTCCCTCTGCGTAGACGAACTCCACCTGCGCGATGCCCATCAGGCCGAGCACGGACTCGAGGTAGGGGGTGACCGCATCCGTTGTCTGGCCTTGATGCACGCCGCCGCGGCTGCTGAACACCAGGGCTTTTACCCCCTCCACCAGCCCCATGGGGTAGCGGTCGGTGTAGCGAAAGGTGACCCTGGCTCGCGCCACCAGATCGAACCAGTTCTTGAGCGGGGTCGGCACGTTGAGGTTGTACATGGGGGCGCCGATCAGCAGCAGGTCGGCGGCCTTGAGCTCGGCAATCAGTTGATCCGACAGCGCCACCGCCTGGCGGATGGCCTCGCTGGCCGGCTCGGCCCCCCGCAGGGCGTGAAACAGTGCGCTGTCCAGTGACGGCAGGGCGAGGGCAGGCAGGTCGCGCACCACCACCTGGTCCTGGTGGCCCTGCTCCCGGCGCGCTTGCAGAAAGCGTTCCATCAACTGGTTGGTGCGGGACGCGGGGCCGTTGAGGCTGGATTGCAGCAGCAGGATCTGACTCATGAGGTGAACTCCATCTAACAAAGTGTGGGGATGGAGGGAGCTTATCAGTCATTTTTTTCCGCAGTGCTGATACTATTTCGCCATATTGGTTCCACAAGGTATGCAATCGATGGCAAACAGTCTCAATGGCCTCGATCTGTTCGCCAGCGTGGTGGAGGCGGGCAGTTTCGCCCAGGCCGCCGAGCGGCTCCACCTCACTCGCTCGGCGGTGGGTAAGGGGATTGCCCGGCTCGAGCAGCGTCTCGGCGTCCAGCTGTTTCACCGCACCACCCGCAGCCAGAGCCTGACCGAGGAGGGGGCGCTGTTCCATCGTCACTGCCTGCGGGCGCTGGAGGAGGTGCGCCTCGGCGAGGCGGCGCTGGCCAGCAACAAGCTCACTCTCAACGGCAGCCTCAAGGTCTCCATGCCGGTACTATTCGGTCAGCTGTGCGTGGCGCCCCTGCTGCTGGAACTGGCGCAGGCTCATCCCGGGCTGGCGCTGTCGCTGTCGTTCAGCGATCGCAAGGTGGATCTGGTGGAGGAGGGGCTCGATCTGGTGATCCGCAACGGGGAGCCGCCAGACAGCCTGGATCTGGCGGCGCGCCGGCTCGGCGAGCATGGCATGACGCTCTGCGCTGCCCCCAGCTATCTGGCCGAGCGGGGCGAACCGATGACGCTGGCGGCTCTGGCCGAGCACGAGAGCATCGCCTATCTACGACAGGGGCGGGTGCTGGCGTGGCAGTGGCAGCTGGATGGCCAGTGGCAATCGGTGCGGCCGACGGGGCGCCTGCAGCTGGACGATCTGCACGCCATCACCCAGGCGGCCATCGCGGGCTTTGGTCTTGCCTGGTTGCCGAGCTGGCTGGCGCGCCCGCACCTTGAGCGGGGCGAGCTGCACGAAGTGCTGGGTTCGCTCAAGGGTCGGAGCTACCCCATCAATGCCCTCTGGCCCCACAGCCCGCACCTGCCGCTCAAGACCAGAATGGCCATCGACTGGTTGGCGAGCCGGCTGCCGGAGCGGCTTGCCAGCGTGGCGGGGGCGGGCAGCCATGACCAATAAAAAGGGCCTGCAGTGGCAGGCCCTTGGCGGTGTGCGAGTGATGCAAGGCGTTACGCTTCAACCTTGTTGAGCCACTCGACCTTGTACTGGGCGCCGGCGCCCTGCGCCAGCTTGGCACAGAGGGGTTTGAGGAAGGCTTCAATCTGCTCGTCCAGCAGCCAGGGGGGGCTCACTATCAGCATGCCTGAGCCGTTCATGCCCCAGTCGGCAGTCTGACCGGCCACTTCCAGCTCGGCCACCAGGACGTTACCGAAGTTCTCGCGCTTGATGGCGCGCAGCATATCGCGAGACTTGTCCGCCTCTTCCCCCAGAATGGGATACCAGAGGGCATAGATGCCGGTAGCCCAGCGTTTTTGCGCTTTTTTAAGGGTATCGACCACCGCGAAGTAATCTTCCTTCAGCTCATAGGGCGGGTCGATCAGTACCAGGCCGCGGCGTGGCGTGGGCGGCAGCAGGGCCACCAGCCCCTCGAAGCCGTCACGGTGGTGGACGGCGACGCGGGGGTCGTAACCCATGTTGGCGCGCAGATCGTCCACCTCGTTGTTGTGCAGTTCCATCAGCGCCAGCTTGTCCTGCTCGCGGGCGAGGCGGCGCGACAGCTCCGGCGAGCCGGGGTAGTAGTGCAGCTGGCCATCGCTGTTCATCTCCTCGATGACGCCGAGATAGGGCGCCATGGCGGACCACTGGGCCCGCTCGTCCCACAGCCGGCCAATGCCGTCAGCATATTCCGCCTTCTTCTGCGACCAGTCGCCGCGCAGGTCGTAGAGACCGCCGCCGGCATGGGTGTCCAGCACGATGAAGGGTTTCTCCTTCTTCTTGAGGGACTCGATGATCAGGGCCTGAACGGCGTGTTTCAGCACGTCGGCGTGGTTGCCGGCGTGAAAGGCGTGGCGATAACTCAGCATATTAGGTCTCTGAGGGGGCCCTGCTGGGCCCCCAGTAACAATAGATAGTTCAACAGGTTGCGGCTGTTGCCGCGAAACAGGGTGAGGCTGCGCAGGGTCTGCAGCAGCACCCCTTGTTGCAGCCGCTCCAGCTCCAGCTCGTGGGCCAGCATGGCCTGATACTCCTGCTCGCCGAGCCGCGCCTTGGCGCTCGAACGCAGGGTGCGCCAGGGGCCGAGCACCGCCTCGGTCTGCACCAGCGCTGGTTGCAGGTCGGTCAGATCGACCGGGATCCCGAACTGATCCAGCCGGTGCAGCAACAGCGCCAGATTGACGTTGCCCCCCTGCGCCTGCACGCTGAGCCAGTCCTGGCTGCGCGCACCGTAAACCTCGCCGCTCCAGTGCCAGAAGTCGAGCGGGCCCGGCAGTTCGTGGGCGTCGATCCGCTCGCTCGTCATCAGCTGTTCGTCACGCAAGGAAGGCTTGCTCCATGGTTTCCAGCTCCTCAGAGAGGCTCATCCACTCCAGCTCCACCCCTTCCAGCTCCTCCTTGATGGGGCCCTGGGACTTGAGCAGCTCGGAGAGCTTCTGCTTGGCGCTCTCTTCATAGATGGCGGGGTCGGCCAGCTGCTCTTCCACCGCGGCCAGCTTGGCCTGCAGCTTCTCCATGCTGGTTTCGAGCTTCTCCAGCTTCTGGCGCAGCGGTCGGGTCTGTTGCCGGAACTCCGCCTCGCGCCGCTTCTGATCCTTGCGCGCCACTGCCGAGTTGGCGGAGACGACGCCGTCGTCCTGTTTGGCGTTGGCCTCTTTCTCCTGCTCGCCGAGCCACTTGTGGTAGTCGTCCAGATCGCCGTCGAAGGCCTCGACCCGGCCACCGTGCACCAGATAGAAGTCATCTGTGGTGGTACGCAGCAGGTGACGGTCGTGGGAGACCACCACCATGGCGCCCTCGAACCCTTGCAGCGCCATGGTCAGGGCGTGGCGCATCTCCAGATCCAGGTGGTTGGTTGGTTCATCCAGCAGCAGCAGGTTGGGCTTTTGCCAGGTGATGAGGGCCAGCACCAGTCGCGCCTTCTCGCCACCGGAGAAGGGGGCCACCTTGTCGAGCGCCTTGTCACCATGAAAGCCGAAGCTGCCCAGGTAGTTGCGCAGCTCCTGCTCGGTCTTGTCCGGTGCGAGGCGCACCAGGTGATCGAGGGGGGAGTCATCCAGGCGCAGGGTCTCCAGCTGATGCTGGGCGAAGTAGCCGATGCTGACCCCGGCGCTCACTTCCAGCTTGCCGGAGAGCGGCGGGTTGGAGCCCGCCAGCATCTTGATGAAGGTGGATTTGCCGGCGCCGTTGCGACCGAGCAGGCCGATGCGTGAACCCGGTACCAGGTTGAGTTTGATCTTCTCCAGGATCACCTTGTCGCCGTAACCGGCGCTGAGGTTTTCCATGGCAATCAGCGGGGTCGGCAGGGCCGACGGCTCGCGAAACTCGAAGCTGAATTCGGAGTCGGCGTGGGCGGGCAGGATCTTCTCCATCCGCTCCATGGCCTTCAATCGGCTCTGGGCTTGGCGCGCCTTGGAGGCCTTGTAGCGGAAGCGATCCACATAGGATTGCATGTGGGCCATCTCCCGCTGCTGCTTCTCGTACATGGACTGCTGCTGGGCCAGGTGTTCGGCGCGCTGCAGTTCGAAGTCGGAGTAGCCGCCGCTGTATTCGTTGAGCTTGCCGTTCTCGATATGGATGATGCGAGTCACCACAGAGTCGAGGAAGTCGCGGTCGTGAGAGATGAGCACCAGCGTGCCCTGATAGCCCTTGAGCCACTTCTCCAGCCAGATGACGGCGTCGAGATCCAGGTGGTTGGTCGGTTCATCGAGCAGCAGCAGATCGGAGCGGCAGAGCAGCGCCTGGGCGAGGTTGAGGCGCATGCGCCAGCCACCAGAGAAGCTGCGCACCGGCGAGCCGAGCTGCTCGTCGCCAAAGCCGAGGCCGTGCAACAGCTCGGCGGCGCGAGCGCGGATGCTGTAGGCACCTATGGTGTCGAGCTTGCCGTGCAGCTCGGCCACCAGCAGACCGTTGTCATCCTGCTCGGCCTGGGCCAGCTCGGCCTCCAGCGCGCGGAACTCCTTGTCGCCGTCGATCACGTAGTCGAGGGCGGAGCACTCCAGCGCCGGGGTCTCCTGTGCCACCCCGGCAATCTGCCAGCCGGCGGGCAGGCTGAAGCTGCCGCTGTCGATGGCCAGCTCGCCCCGTACCAGTGCAAAAAAGGTGGACTTGCCACAGCCGTTCTTGCCCACCAGACCCACCTTGTGGCCGGGGTGAATGGTGGCGGATGCGTTGTCCAGCAGCTTGCGGCCGCCGCGGATCAGTTCGATTTGACTGGCAACTATCATGGATTGGTCTGCTTGGCTCAAATGAAGGAGAAAAACTGGCGCGGATCTTACGTGAAATGGCGCCGGTTTGCACTTTAGGTACGGGCCTGCTACTGGCTGGCACCACAAAAACATGTCATAACAGAACTATCAAACAGTATGACGGTGGAGGCTAGCATGCTGCATATCAGGGACATCATGACGACCCGGGTCGCCACCGTATCCATGGACGACAGGTTGAGCGTCATCAAGGAGATCTTCGAGCAGGCCCACTTTCGCCATCTGCTGGTGCTGGAAGAAGAGGAACTGGTAGGAGTCATCTCCGATCGCGACCTGTTTCGCGCCATCAGCCCCTATCTCGACTCCGAGGCCGAGATGAGCCGCGACACTGAGACCCTCAACCGCCGCGCCCACCAGATCATGAGCCGCCACCCCATCACCATCGCTCCCCAGCTCACGGTGCGGGAAGGGGTCAAGCTGATGCTGGAGAAGAACGTCTCCTGCCTGCCGGTGCTGGAAAACGGCGCTCTGGTCGGCATCATCAGCTGGAAGGATCTGCTGCGCGCCGCCCTCGACAGCGACGCTTTCTAGCCCGCTGGCACGGCTTGCAAGAGAATGAAAAAGGGCTCCGCGGAGCCCTTTGTTGTTGGTCACAGGCGCCAGCCCTCGTGTCAGGGTAGCGGCTCCACCAGCAGGATATGGGAGTCATGCCCCGTCACCCGCACCTTGCTGCCGGCGAGCAGTGGCTGGCTGCAGCGCACCGTCCAGGCGGTGTCGTCCAGGTGTACCCGGCTCATCCCCTGAGTCACGTCATCCAGCAGCACCAGCTCGCGCCCCAGATACCCCTGCATCCGCTCGTTGATGGGGGCGGCGGCATCTTGATCGGAGCGATCCCGGCGGTGCTGCCAGCGCCACCAGGCCCAGGTGGTGAGCAGGGATTGCAGGGCGAACAGCAGCAGCTGGGCCTGCCAGCCGAAGGGCCAGACCAGCAGCAGCAGGCCCACCTCCAGCGCGGCGATGCCGGTCCAGAGCAGAAAGCCCACCGAGCCCAGCACTTCGATGGCCAGCAGCACGAAGCCGAGCCCCAGCCAGTGCCAGTGGGTCAGCCCCTCGAACAGGGCTGTCATGACTTGCCGCCCTTGCCATCCTTGAACAGCTCGGCCATGCCGGCCACGGCGCCGATCAGGCTGCCCGCCTCCAGCGGCATCATCACCACCTTGCTGTTGGGGCCTTCACCGATGCGGGCCAGCGCCTCTGTGTATTTCTGGGCCACGAAGTAGTTGATGGCCTGCAGATCCCCTTCGGCGATGGCTTTTGACACCATGTGGGTCGCCTTGGCTTCCGCCTCGGCGGCCCGCTCCCGCGCCTCGGCGGCGAGGAAGGCGGCTTGACGCTCACCCTCGGCCTTGAGGATCTGGGACTGCTTCTCACCTTCCGCTTTCAGGATCTTGGACTGGCGCACCCCTTCGGCCTCCAGCACCTCGGCCCGTTTCTGGCGCTCGGCCTTCATCTGGGCGTTCATCGCCTCGACCAGGGCCAGCGGCGGACGTACATCCTTGATCTCGATCCGGGTCACCTTGATGCCCCAGGGGGCGGTGGCGGCATCCATGGTGCGCAGCAGCTTCTCGTTGATGGTATCGCGCTGGGAGAGCATCTCGTCCAGCTCCATGGCGCCGAGCACGGTCCGCATGTTGGTCATGGTGAGATTGCGGATGGCGCTGGTGAGATCGTTGACTTCATAGCCGGCTTTGCGGGCGTCCACCACCTGCACGAAGCTGATGGCATCGATGGTGACGTTGGCGTTGTCGCGGGAGATCACCTCCTGCGCCGGGATGTCCAGCACCTGCTCCATCATGATGATCTTGTGGCCGACCCTGTCCACATAGGGGATCAGCAGGTTGAGGCCCGGCACCAGGGTGCGGGTGTAGCGGCCGAAGCGCTCCACGGTCCAGTTGTAGCCCTGCGGCACTATCTTGATGCCGGCGCTCAGGGTCGCGAGCACCAGAAACACGAAGATCCCCAGCACAATCAATGACTCATTCATTATTAAGCTCCTTATGAAACACTTTCACTAGCCTATGGCCTTGCGCCTGGCACCACAAGCGCCTTGCTTCGCCTTTGTCATCATACGGCTTTGTTAATTACTAAAACGCATTAAAAAGCATTTTTTATTATTTTGAGGGATAAGCAGCCCTGCCTATAGTCGCCCCATATTAGTCGTGTTCCGAGGGATGGGCCGAAATGGATTATTTGCCGATGTTTGCCAAATTGGACGGTCGCCCGGTGCTGCTGGTGGGAGGGGGCGAAGTGGCCCTGCGCAAGGCGCGCCTGCTGCTGGCGGCCGGTGCCAGGCTGACCCTGGTCTCCCCCAAACTGGAACCCGACTTTCACCAATTTGCCGGTCGCTTCACCCATCTGGCGGAGCGCTTCACCCCGGCCCACTTGGCCGGCCAGATCCTGGTGGTGGCTGCGACCGACGATCTCGAGGTGAACGCCCTGGTCTATCAGCGCGCCAACCAGCTCGGTCTGTTCGTCAACGTGGTGGACGACCCCAAGCGTTCCAGCTTCATCTTCCCTTCCATCATCGATCGCAGCCCCATCATGGTGGCGGTGTCCAGCGGCGGCAAGGCGCCGGTGCTGGTGCGCCTGCTGCGCGAGCGTCTGGAGAGCCTGCTGCCGCGCCATCTCGGCGCTCTGGCCGAGCTCTCCGGCCGGGTCCGTGACCAGGCCAAGCGGGTGCTCTCATCCATTTCCGATCGCCGTCGCTTCTGGGAGCGTGCCTTTGCCTCCAACACCCTGGCCGGTCTGATTGAGAAAGAAGATTGGCAGGGGGCCGAGCAGTGGCTGAACCAGGGGCTTGACCAGGCGAAAAGCGAAGTGGGGGAAGTGGTGCTGGTGGGGGCGGGCCCCGGCGATCCGGGCCTGTTGACCCTCAAGGCGCTGCAACAAATTCAGCAGGCCGAAGTGGTGCTCTATGACCAGTTGGTCTCGCCCGAGATCCTGGACCTGGTGCGCCGCGACGCCACTCTGGTGTCGGTCGGCAAGAAGGCCGGCGCCCACAGCGTGCCGCAGGAGGAGACCAATCGCCTGCTGGTTACGTTCGCCAAAGCGGGCAACCGGGTGGTGCGGCTCAAGGGGGGCGATCCCTTCATGTTCGGCCGTGGCGGCGAAGAGCTGGAAGTGCTGGCCGACGAAGGCATCCCCTTCTCGGTGGTGCCCGGCATCACGGCCGCCGCCGGTGCCACTGCCTATGCCGGCATTCCGCTCACTCACCGCGACCATGCCCAGAGCGCCGTCTTTATCACTGGCCACTGTCAGATCGATGGCAAGGAGCCCGACTGGCAGCAGCTCGCCGCTACCAGCCAGACCCTGGTCATCTACATGGGGCTGATGCGCTCCGAGCATATCCGCCAGCAGCTGGTGAGCCATGGCCGCAGCAGAGCTACTCCCATCGCCATCATCGAGCGCGGCACCACCGCCCGCCAGCGGGTACTGACCGGCACCTTGGCGGATCTGGCCGAACTGGCCCAGCAGGCCGTGAGCCCGTCACTTATCGTCATCGGCGAAGTGGTGGCCCTGCGCGAGCGGCTCGCCTGGTTTGGCGAGGGGCAACAGCAGGGCACCAGCGACCTCAAGCTGGTGAGCCTGGCCTGAGCGCCGGCGGCGACAGCCATCGATTTGACGGTGCGGCCATGGCGGCACCGACCTGAACCAACACCGCGCCCTGACCAGGCGCGTCAGCAATGAACCGAGGACCCAGACATGGACCGTGAAAGACTGACCCACTTGCAGCAGCTGGAAGCCGAGAGCATCCACATCATCCGCGAGGTGGCTGCCGAATTTGAAAACCCGGTGATGATGTACTCCATCGGCAAGGACTCCTCCGTCATGCTGCACCTGGCCCGCAAGGCCTTCTATCCGGGCAAGATCCCGTTCCCCTTGCTGCACGTCGACACCGACTGGAAGTTCAAGGAGATGATCAAGTTTCGCGATGAGACCGCCAAAAAGTACGGGCTGGATCTGATCGTCCACAAGAACCCGGACGGCCTCGCCATGGGCATCAACCCCTTCGTGCACGGCAGCGGCAAGCACACCGACATCATGAAGACCGAGGGGCTCAAGCAGGCGCTCAACAAATACGGCTTCGACGCCGCCTTCGGTGGTGCCCGCCGCGACGAGGAGAAGTCCCGTGCCAAGGAGCGGGTCTACTCCTTCCGCGACAAGTCTCACCGCTGGGATCCGAAAAACCAGCGCCCGGAGCTGTGGCGCGTCTACAACAGCCAGGTCAACAAGGGGGAGAGTATCCGGGTGTTCCCGCTCTCCAACTGGACCGAGCTCGACATCTGGCAATACATCTACCTCGAGAACATCGACATAGTGCCGCTCTACTTTGCGGCCCATCGCCCGGTGGTGGAGCGCAACGGCATCAAGATCATGGTGGATGACGAGCGCATGCCCATCGGCCCTGAAGATGAGGTGAAGCAAGAGCTGGTGCGCTTCCGTACCCTCGGCTGCTACCCGCTGACCGGTGCCATCGAATCCGCTGCCACCACCCTGCCGGAGATCATCGAAGAGATGCTGCTCACCACCTCGAGCGAGCGGCAGGGGCGGCTCATCGACCACGATCAGGCCGGCTCAATGGAGCAGAAGAAGCGTCAGGGCTATTTCTAAAAAAATGTTCTAAGGAATCGCAACATGAACAACCACATTCAGACCGCCATCAGCGAACAGGGCATTGAAGCCTACCTGCACGCCCAGCAACACAAGAGCCTGCTGCGCTTTCTCACCTGCGGCAGCGTGGACGATGGCAAGAGCACCCTCATCGGCCGCCTGCTGCACGACTCCCAGCAGATCTATGAAGATCAGCTCAAAGCGCTGGAGTCCGACAGCCAGAAACTCGGCACCACTGGCGAGAAGCTGGATCTGGCGCTGCTGGTAGACGGTCTGCAGGCGGAGCGCGAGCAGGGCATCACCATCGACGTGGCCTACCGCTATTTCTCCACCGCCAAGCGCAAATTTATCATCTCGGACACCCCGGGCCACGAGCAGTACACCCGCAACATGGCCACCGGCGCCTCCACCTGCGATCTGGCCATCATCCTGATCGACGCCCGCAAGGGGGTGCTGGATCAGACTCGTCGCCACAGCTTTATCGCCAGCCTCCTTGGCATCAAGCAGTTCGTGGTGGCGGTCAACAAGATGGATCTGGTGGAGTTCAGCCAGGAGGTGTTCGAGCGCATCAGTGCCGAATATCGCGAATTCGCCAAGAAGCTCAGCGTCGACACCATCCACATAGTGCCGGTCTCGGCGCTGGACGGTGACAACGTGGTCAACCCGAGCGATAAGCTGGCTTGGTACGAAGGCGAAACCCTGCTCTCCCTGCTGGAGTCCGCCGAAGTGGAGCGCGAGCTGGAGCGTCACCCAGTACGCCTGCCGGTGCAATACGTGAACCGCCCCAACCTCGATTTTCGCGGCTTCGCGGGGACCTTGGCCTCCGGCATCCTGCGGGTCGGCGACAAGCTGGCGGTGCTGCCGTCGGGCAAGGAGAGCACGGTCACCCGCATCGTCACCTTCGACGGCGATCTCGACTACGCCCTGCCGGGTCAGGCCATCACGGTCACCTTCGCCGATGAAATCGACATCAGCCGTGGCGACCTGCTGGTGGATGCCGCCAGAAAGCCGCTGGTGACCCAGAACCTGCTGGCCCACATCGTCTGGATGGGGGAAGAGTCCCTGCAACCGGGCCGGGTCTACGACGTCAAGCTGGCCACCAAGAAGAGCCGTGGCCAGGTGGAGGCCATCCGCCACCGCATCGAGATCAACAAGCTCGATGAGCTGGATGCGAGCGAACTCAAGCTCAACGAGATCGGCCTGTGCGAGCTGAGCCTGACCGACCCGGTGGCGTTCGACCCCTACCAGGAGATCCGCGACACCGGCAGCTTCATCCTCATCGACCGGCTGACCAACGTCACCGTCGGCGCCGGCATGATAGTGGAGGGCTTGGCCGCGAAAGTGGCAACCGGGCACTACAGCGAGTTCGAAGTGGAGCTCAATGCCCTGGTGCGCAAGCACTTCCCCCACTGGCAGGCGCTGACCATCAGCAACGACGCAAGCAAGGAATAAGCCCATGACCTGGCAACAATCCCTGGTGCTGGGTCTGCTGGCTGCCCTCGTCGTCCTGCTGATCCAGGGCAAACTCCGGCCGGCGCTGCTCTTCTCGGGCGCCGTGCTCATCACCTATCTGAGCGGCCTGGCGGACATCAACGCCGTGGTGGCGGGCTACACCAACAGTGCCCTGCTGACCCTGGTGCTGTTGCTGCTGGTCTCCTTGGCGGTGGAAAAGACCCGGGTCATGAGCTGGTTTGCCAATCTGGTGGGCACCGGCTCCTTCAACAAGGTGCTGGTGAAGGTGTGGTTCTCCACCGCCTTCCTGTCGGCCTTCGTCAACAACACCGCCGTGGTGGCCTCCATGCTGGGAGCGGTCAAACGCAACCCCAACCATGCGCCGTCCCGGCTGTTGCTGCCCATGTGCTTCGCGGCGACCTTTGGCGGCGTGCTGACCCTGATCGGCACCTCCACCAACCTCATCGTCAACAGCTTTCTCATCAAGATGGGGGCCAAGCCGCTCGGCATGTTCGATTTCTTTATGGTGGGGGCGGGGACCCTGCTGACCGGCCTGGTGGCCGTGCTGCTGTTTGCCCGCCACCTGCCGGAGCAGGACACCGAGATGAGCCGCGAGTCCGGTTACTTTCTCGAGGCCAAGGTGGGCCCCGGCTCGCCCATGGCCGGGCGCAGCGTCAAGGAGAACGGCCTGCGCAGCCTGAAAAGCCTCTATCTGGCCGAGATCATTCGCGGCAACCAGGTGATCTGCCCGGTGCAGCCGGAACACGAGCTGCACGAGGGGGACATGCTGCTGTTTTGTGGCGACGTGGAGAGCGTCGGCGTGCTGCAGGAGCTCAAGGGGCTGGATCTCTACGGCCAGCACCGGCTCAACGGCCAGCACCTGGTGGAGGTGATCGTCAGCCACAGCTCGCGGCTGGTGGGCCAGACCATCAAGGATGCGGAGTTTCGCACCCACTTCGATGCGGTAGTGCTGGCGGTGCGCCGGGGCGAGACCCAGCTCACCGGCGGCCTCGGCCAGATTGAACTGCACGCAGGGGACACCTTGCTGCTGGCCCCCGGCCCCAAGTTTGCCGGCAACAAGTCCCTCTCCCGCGAGTTCGTGGTGGTGAGCGGGCTGGAAGCCTCCACCCGGCTCGATGCCACGCGCAGCGCCGCCGTGGTGGGCGGTTTTCTCGGGGTGTTGGCGCTGTCGGTGTTCGATCTGGTGCCGCTGTTCAAGGGGCTGCTGGTGATGCTGGTGGTGCTGCTGTTCTCGCGCATCCTGACCCTGGACGAGATCCGCCGCCGCTTTCCGCTGGATATCTGGCTGGTGGTGGGCGGGGCGCTCGCCATCGCCGATCAGCTGGAAAAAAGCGGGCTGGCGCGGGTCATCGCCGACTGGCTGATGGGGGAGTTCAACGGTGCCAGCCCCTTGATCGCCTTTATCGGCATCTACCTGTTCACTCTGGTACTGACCGAGCTGATGAGCAACAACGCCGCGGCGGCCCTGGCCTTTCCCATGGGTTATCAGCTGGCGCTCAGCATGGATGTCTCCACCATGCCGTTCATTCTGGCGGTGCTGTTCGGGGCGAGCTCCAGCTTTATCCTGCCCTACGGCTACCAGACCAACCTGATGGTCTATGCGGCGGGCAACTACAAGATGCCGGATTACCTTAAATTAGCCCTGCCGGTCTCCCTGGCCTACAGCCTCGGGGTGATCGTCATGGTGCCCCTGCTGTTTCCGTTTTAAGGCGCCGCAACTGGGGGCCTGGTGGCTGGTAGGGAATAGGAATACACGACGACCATGGCCCCGTCAGTGGCGAGTGGTCAGAGGCTGAGCTCCCGGGAGCCAGACCGTTTCAGCATTGAGGCGCGAGCGCCAAGCAAGGAGTGTGAATGAGCAATATCGTGTGGCATCAGCATGCCGTCGACAAACAGAGCCGGGCCGAGCAGAAGGGACAGAAGCCGCTGGTGATCTGGTTCACCGGCCTCTCCGGGGCGGGTAAATCCACTCTGGCGGGAGCTTTGGAGCAGGCGCTGGCCGCGCAAGGCAAGCACACCTATCTGCTGGATGGGGACAACGTGCGCCACGGTCTCTGTGGCGATCTCGGTTTCGATGATGCCGCCCGTCAGGAGAATATCCGCCGGGTCGGCGAGGTGGCAAAACTCATGGTGGATGCGGGCCTGATCGTCCTCACCGCCTTTATCTCGCCATTTCGTGCCGAACGGGAGCTGGTACGCAATCTCGTGGGTGAAGGGGAGTTTGTCGAGGTGTTTGTCGATGCGCCCCTTAGCGTGTGTGAAGAGCGCGACCCCAAGGGGCTCTACAAGAAGGCGCGGGCCGGGGAGATCCGCAACTTTACCGGTATCGACTCCGCCTACGAGGCCCCTGAGCAGCCGGAGATCCACCTGCTTAACGCCGGCAAGCCGGTGGAAGTGCTGGTGGATGAGTTGCTGACTGCGCTAAGGCTGCGGGAGTTAATCTATTAAGAGCGATTGGTTATTCAGGGATTTATATCAAGGGGGCTTTGCCCTCTTGTTGTCAGTTGCTAACGGTATAATGGGGCTCTTAATATTGTACATCTAAGATGTAGTATCGCCTGGTAAAGGGCTGGATAGCGTGTCGCATAAGACCATAATTGCTGAAGCCAATACAGAGCGAAAAGCTATGTATTGGCTGTCTTTCTGATGATGTTTATAATAAGGTTATCCTGCGCCAATTATCTGAAATAAAGTGCCAAAAAATAAGCCGACAATACCAATAATCATATGGATTGACTCGACCTTATTAAATTTCAGATAGTTATCAAGTTCTTTATATAATGGTGCTTGCTCTTTTTTAAACTGTGCTAGAACTTTCTCTTTCGTTTTCTCATCGTATGTGTCGTGCTTTAATAAATTGAATTTTGACACAATCAAATCATCTATCTTGTAAATATGCTCCAACCGTTTCTCATAGCGATTTAACCATAGAAAACGGACTATCATAGATAAACCAGCGAGTAAATTAATGCTTGAGCCAATCTGGGAAAATTTTCTGGATTCTTCAGTAGATATAGTATTCATAGGGAAGTCAAGAAAAAACCACCACACAAGTGGTAAGCCTATAATTAAAATCAGAGTTAGTGAAACTGAAAAAATAGGGGATGGAATTTTTTCTTTAGACATGATTTTCCTTGTTCCATAATGTTGCATTATTCAGTGAATGACGCCATGGCCTAACTTTATTATTTATTAAATCAAATCAATTTAAATTGCAAGAATATTATGATGTATTCTGTACCCTTCCATTGTGCCTGTGTTTATTTTTTTATATTCATTTGTAAATATCCAGGTAAGAAGAAGACTCAATAGGTATATATAAAAGACCTAGGGTAAACGAACAGGAAAATCAAACAATGCATTTTATTATATATCTGCTTTAGATTATTAACCTTGCGGGCTACTTATGCCTTTACATGCTAGGAAATAGTCACCAGAATAATTTTTGGACACCCACTAACTTGACTGTAGCGTAGAATGTAGTTATCGCTTGATAGGTAGTCCGTCGTGGGGGTGGCGTCATGACCATTGCACTCCAGTTTACTTGATTAAGCTCCATTCATTTTTACCACAACCTAGGAAATCGAATATTTCTGATACCCATTTTGTTATTTCATCGGAGAACGCTAGCATTGCCACGCCTCCAGCGACAATTGCTACGCAGATAGAAAAAGCAAATCCAGTGTCTGCAAAAAAATAAGCTACCCAAGTGTACCCTCCGAATCCCACCATGCCTCCGCCTAGCACTTTGAAGAAAAACTCTTTGTTTGCCTCTTCTTCATAATGAATCGCAGCGGCTATCAGAGCAGAGGGAGATTGGAAGGTGTAACGGCAGTCTCGCCTTTTTGTTGCGAGCATTTAAAAAATCTATGGGCCTGCTGGCCCATAGGTTTTTTCTGCGGAGGTTGTTTGTGTGTGGTGGTTATCTGGCTTGGTGTACTGGGACGGCGTCTGTAAGCGATACTTCGTGGTGAGGTAGAAGGTGCTTTCTTAAACTGACTCACCAGCCGGTGGCAATTGAGTTTAAACAAACTCATAGTAAAAATTTCACACGTGGTACATTGCTCTCGGACATATCTATATACGTATGACACGCTTTGCCAAGGCGGCCAACAGATCAATATTTAACGGCTCTTTATACATTTTCTCGAATAGATTGAAAGTGGGTTGGTCATGCTGCTGCAAATAATGAAAGCTTTTCTTTGAGCCTAGATACCACAAGTCACGCATGTCAAAATATATCTCCAGAAGGTCATGTTGAAGCCAAGTACGACGATAATGACTATCTATGTCTTCATCATGCGCACGCTCCAGCATTTTCATCACCCACTGTTGAAGGTGTGCCTTATCCACTTCCGATGTTGCCGGTTTGCCATCAGCAAGCTTCTGCTTGACGCGAGCCAGGTAGCTGCTTCCTAAACCTTGCGTATCATAAATGACTTTTCCGTCCCCGAAGCGAAGGGCCTCTTCGGGAATTGAGCTTAGATAATCGGTTGGGTAAACCCATACATCAAGATAAATGCCGTGAAATAACCTTGCATCCCTTTGTTCGTTCGGGTTATCGCAAAAACAGGCTATGTCGATATCACTAGTGTCGGTTGCCTCATTGCGGGCATAAGAACCATAAAGAATGATTGTATGAGGTGCGTATTTTCCTTTGAGATCTTCCATGGCCAAATCTAGAATGTTGTCCATTTCTACTCCGGGCATATAACAGCTATTAATTTGTCTCTGACAACACAGCAATCCTTGCCGCATCTCTACTCGGAAAGTCAGGGTCGACATACACGTACATGCGGCTTATCTGCTTTCCTGTAAATTCGAATACACTACAAAAACGACCCATGGAGATATTATTGTCCGGCCAAGAGGTACCATCACTCATCACTCCCCCCTCTTGCCCCTCGACGATCACGGTGTTGCCAGCAGTCGTTATCTTAAAACCATCTATGTCGTGCCAGATGCTGGTGAGCGAGCTACCAATTCTATTGCCAAACTCAACCAATGCATCCTTTCCTTTAGCCTGACCAAATTTGGGGAAGAAAAAATCAACATTCTCTGAGAAGAGGTCAAGATAACTGGGATCACCTGCATCTACTTTCTTAAAATACTCAATCGCTATCTCAACTAAACTTTCCTGTTCCATTACCATTCCTATGTCTGTATGAGGCTTCAGAATAACCGTGATTGGAAGGAGGGCGCTCACTGGTGAGTTGCGCCACTTTATGAATCCACTCCATCCTAGTCGTCGTTATAAAACAATGCATCGCCTGCAAGTCTAAATCAGTGAATCTTGTGCTTCTTCGGGTCGCCTAGCTTGGACTGTAACCATATATTCATATCCGTTACTACCTCTTTGCGCTGACTTTTCCCGTCACTGTTCTTCAATCCATGATCGAGTTCTTCGTAATGCCGATACTCAATATTGTTCTTCCCGAGGTTTTTAAGACGCTGTACCAATTCATCTGTTTTTTGCGGTGATACCGAGGTATCCATTCCACCCTGAATGATCAGCAAAGGAGAATTTACTTTTTTAAGGGTATCAAGCTGATCGAGGGAGAGCATCTGCTGCCACCAATGATAACCATGTCCGCTCACCTCAAGCTCAAAGGGTTTGCTGTTAAGAACATGCTCGGCAAACCCTTTAAAGTCATCGACCTCTTTTCTCGCCACTGCGGGTTTTTTATGCTTTACCGCGATGCTGTGTGAGACGTCATCGATAAACCAGCGGCCACCGCCATTAAAGGCGATGGTGGCATCGATAGAGTCAATCTCCGCGGTCACCAAGTTGGCGATAACTGCCCCTTCACTGCCGCCCAAGAGGATAAATGTCTTGTATTGCCTATCTTTGCGGATAATATCGAGAACAGCCTTGATATCTGCTACCCGCTGCGCAGGGCTGTCCTTTTCAAGATACTGAGCAGGACAATCCTTGCGTGCCGGATCTGTACTGTATTCTAATTTGCTGTCAATGCCGTACTTTTCGACCAGCAGAATATCAGCTTCTGGCCAAACATTTTTATAGTCGGAAAGTATCGAATCAATGTTAAGCACACTGTTGCAATCAGAGCCTTGCAGAATCAATAGCAGTGTATCTGCATCATGGGAATATTGGGCCAGATAATAGGAGATAGTGGCGCCATCATTCCTGCTGGCTGTATGAGTGGTGATATTTTCAGCACTGCTAGTGAATGTCAAAAATAGCAAAAGAAAAGACACTACCCGGATTTTCATTTTATCCCCTAAGGGTGATGAGAAAAATAGGCTTCTCAATGGCTGCTGAAGCCTTTATTTATTCGTAAATCAACCCAGCCGGGCTGGGGTCGACAACAGCAGCTTGTTATAAGCCATCAACCACCAAACTCTCGGCTGATAATTTTGGTGGGGATAACATTTTCTGGTAAGTCACTAGACGCTTTTTGAACAAAATCGCCAGCCAAACCAAATGCTTTTTCAACGGGCTCTACTTTCACTCCACTTTCGACAGCTAACTCCAAAATTTTCTTGCCAATATAATTGCAAACATCGACCCAGTTTCCTGGTAATTCCCCTATGGTGACTTTAGGCTGACAGATTAGTTGAAAAATTTCTTTACCTTCTTGCACTTGAATTGAAACATCAACAAATTCACTTTTATATGGATTGGCTAAGACACTTGAGCTAAGTAAGAATATGGTTCCAATATATAATTTTTTCATGACACATCCTTGTGATTTATAATGCCCGCCAAGGGGCTGGTAACGCACGACAGCTAAACGCAGTAGCAACAACGATAGCCACTGTGGTCATGGTCTGAATCGTCACGCGTTGACAGTCCCTCTTGAGGCGTTAGTTATGAGTGTGACTCAAAGGGAGTCAGGTTTATTTCTTCAAGTTCACAAACTGCTCTTACCGTTGGATTCTCGCTAAGACGCTGTAAGTACAGCGCTAAGTGATTAAAGGTCATTGGTGACCGTTTGATTGGCAGGGACCATCCTGCAAGCATAAATAGAAAGTAATCACATGCTGAAAATTTATCACCCAACAAATACTCATTGTTTTCTAGCTGGTCATTGATGATAGATAAAGCTTCCGCTATACGCTCATCCTGTGCAGCTATCACGCAAGGTATTGAAACTTCATCAGTTGTATGTTTATGCGGATAGTAGCGAACCATCAATTCGGCTTGGAGTGTATTATTTAGGAATGACAGCCATTGAAAAAACAATGGCCTTTTCGGATCGCCAATAAGAGGGATTAATTCGTATTCAGGATGCAATTCACAAATGTGGATACAAATTGCAGGGCTTTCGAAAATGGCCTGTCCGTCAACGACCAATGTTGGAATACGACCTGCTGGATTTAACTTCAAATAATTAGCTAATTTCTGAGCATTAGACTTTTTATCGACTAACAACAACTCATAATCTGCTTGCACATGATGAAGTAAAAAATGGGGAGCTAAACTCGCATTGTTCGGATAATAGTAAAGTTTGAACAAAATTGGTTCCTGTCCGTGAAATATAAATGCTCATAATGGTGGTGAGATGTAAGACGGTACTAACACGTTATAACCGCCTTACATATAATACTACCCGGCCTTAATGCCAGGAATGAAAATGATGTTTTGAATAAATAGTTTAACCTTACATCTTTGAGGCTTAATGCCTTCACTTTACGTCCTCTTTTAGCACCTCAATTACCACCGAATAAAGAAACAGTAAGAGAGTAGGCCGTGGAAATCATAGGCAAGGCTACCGCCCCTGAATTTCAGCCTCCAGTCTGCTGCTCCTTTCCCTGTGGTGTGGCTCTGGTCTGGTACATGGCTGACTCCGACAAGAGGGGATCTGCTGGCCATGTTACCGAACGGAGCCTTTTAGGGAAGGGGGAGTGGGTGATTTCTCGGGCAAGATCAATAAATTGAGCGGCCATGGGGCGGTGGTCGGGCGATGTAAGGACCTCCGCGACCTTGTTTGCTCAGTGCTTGCTGCACATTTGGGCGGGGGAATGAACTGCGGGGCTGTCACGCTGTTGAGTGAGGCGCAGCACAGATACTAGGGCGAGGGCATCAAGGCTGGGTCTGTGATGGTATGGGCGTTTCCATTCGGTCAACTCTGCATGCCCCACCCGAGATAAATGAGCCCGCTGTCGGTGACGACGGCGGGCCCATCTTTTTTGTTGTTAGCGCACGTTCTGCAAGTCCAGCTGGCAGGCACCGTCCGGTGACTGGATCCGGCGGGCGAGCGGGGGAGCTTGGTTGACCATTGCCGCTCATTGCCTGCCTGCAAATAGACGATAGCAAGGGGCGGGCCAGATCCTCGGTGAGCTTGTCACACGCCTCTTGTCACGGCATTGACCTGGGGTAGCCTGTGGCATGAGGTGCCAGGGCTGACGGTATTTGCATTTCAGGAACCGTTTTGGCAACGGCTGGTCGATATTTCGCAAGATGCTGCGGCGGTGTGCGAAACGACGGAGCCCGGGGGCGGGCTCCAGGGGATCAGGGGGCAGGGTCGGCCAGGGCAGGCTCAGGCCCGGCGGACGGGGTCAGCATCATGGTCTCGATCTGCAGTCCCTGCACCAGCACGGTTTTCAGATCCTGCAGGTACTCTTCCAGCGGCGGCTCTTGCAGCAACTGGGCGAGCTCGTTGCCGACCGGGGTCAGCCGGTAGTAGAGCAGGGTGATGTTGGCCTGCTTGCGCTGCAGGCGCCAGCGCTGATCGCCGAACTCCAGCTCCACTCCGTCGGCGGGCAGCGGGCCGGATTCCAGTTCGCCCCGGTGCAGCAGGCCGAGTTCGAACAGCTGCAGCAGGGCGTTGTAGGGGATGCGGTACTTGCCAAGGCCGAGCCGGGTCACCCGGGCGCGGCTGAGCAGGCTGGCCCCCTTGTGCAGCCCCAGCAGCAGCCGCTGCTCGTCGCTGCCGACGTAGTGGCAGGAGAGGGAGCAGATGCGTTGGAACAGCTGGGCCTCGCGCTGGGTCATCTCCTTGAGGGTGGAGAGCGCGCGGATGGAGAAGCGGCCCGGGGTGGCGATCTCGATGGCGAAGATGCGGCCCCACAACTGCTGCATGGGCACCATGCTGATGTCTTCCGCCAGTTGCAGGAAGCGGGTCAGCCAGTCGCTGTCCATCTCGCCGCCGGCGGCCGTCTCCTCGCAGTGGCGGGAGGCCATTACCATGATGGCTTCCAGGTTGCGCTGGCGGGCGGCCTGATCCGCCAGCTGGCGAAAGGTGGCACGCTGCTCGAAGGTGCTGTCGCTGTTGCGGGTGAGCATGCCGTCGATACCGCGGCTGCGGGCCAGGCGCAGGGTCTGCTCCTGGCTGCTCAGGATGGAACTCTCTTTCTTGGGCGGGGGCAGGTCAGCCATGCTGGCTCCGTGATCGCAAGGTCTAGCCTTGAATGTTACTCCAACTGGGATGGCGGGCAATCCCTCAGGCAGGGGCCGGTAAAGAGCCGGTCGTTGCGGATAACAAAACGGCCTCCCGAGGGAGGCCGTTTGTGCCTGGTTACTGCTCTTCGTAGACGCTCACCTCGACCGCCTCCATGGAGTAGGAGGCGGTGGCCATCTCGTGGCTGGAGCTGACCGTGCGCATCTTGCCCTTCACCCAGATGGCATCCCACAGGTCGTCCACCGGTGCCCCCTTGGGGTAGCTCACGTAGACCACCTGGTTGGTGGGCGGGGGCGGCACATGGATGCAGGCGCCGAAGTAGGGCACCAGCAGGAAGGCGGTGATCTTCTTGGCATCTCCCTCCAGCGGTACCACGAAGCCCGGGATGCGCACCTCTTGGTTGTCCAGCTTCTGGTTGACCCCGCCCACCGGCTGCGGCACCGAGGCAAGGTTGCCGTCGTGGCTCACCTGGGGTGGGGGCAGCAGTTTTTCACCTGCGGGAATGAGCACATCCCAGTCGATGGTCTTGTACTCCACGGCCATGGCCGGCAGCGCCAGCAGGGCGGCCAGCAGCGCCACAATTTTCCACTTCATCATCTGTCCTTCTCGTTTTTATGGGCGTCTGGCTAGACGCGAATGCTCATGCCGTCGCTCAGGCTGTAGCGATAAGCGCGGGCCGCGGGCAACAGGCCGATCACCATGCCGGCCAGCCAGACCAGCCCCAGCAGCAGCCACTCGTGGGCGCTCGGCAGCCCCAGGCTCAATTGCAGGCCATAGTGGCTGAGCAGCCAGGGGGTGGCAAGCCCCTGCCCCAGGTAGAGCGCGGCCACCCCGAGCGCGATGCCGGCGGTGGTGAGGGCCATCGCCTCCAGTGCCAGCAGCAGGAACAGGTGGGCGGGGCCGGCGCCGAGAGAGCGGAGGATGGCAAGTTCCCGGCGCCGCTCGTTGAGACCGGCCAGCAGGGTGGTCAGCATGCCGATAAGGCCTGCCACCACCACAAAGCCGGCGATCACCGACAACGCCGTCTCCGCTACGCTCATCAGGCTCCACAGCTCCTGCAGGGCGGCCCCCGGCAGGATCGCCATCAGCGGCTCGCCTCGGTAGGTGTTGACGCTGCGCTGCAGCTGGAACGCCAATATTCGGTTGCTGAGCCCCACCATGAAGGCGGTGATGGTCTTGGGAGTGAGATCCTGGGCCAGCGCCTGCTCGGCGGTCACGTTCTTGCTGTGGCGGCCGGTGTCCCAGCCCAGGTGGATCGCCTCGATGCCGGCCAGCGGCACGTGGATGGTGCGATCGATGGGGGTACCGGTCGGTGCCAGGATCCCCACCACCTTGAATGGCAGGTTGTCGTGCTGGCTGAACGAGGTGTTGCCGGCGCCGTGGGCGATGACGATGGACTGCCCCAGGTGATAACCGAGCTTCTCGGCCACCTGGGCGCCGAGCACCGCCTCGAACGGCGTGTCGAACGCTCGTCCTTCACGCAGCTCCAGCGCCTGCTGCTGGCCGTACTTCAGGTGGGTGAAGTAGTCGCCATTGGTGCCGAGCACGCGAAACCCCTTGTGGGAGTCGCCAAGGGAAAGCGGGATGGTCCAGGCGATGCCGCGCTGGTTCTTGATGGCCTGATAGGCATCCCAGCCCACGTTGTTGGTGGGATTGCCGATGCGAAACACCGAGTAGAGCAGCAGGTTCACCTGGCCGGAGCGGGCGCCAACGATGAGATCCGTGCCCGACACCGTATTGGCGAAGCTTTCGCGCGCCTGGTTGCGCACTCGCTCCACCCCGAGCAGCAGGGTGACGCTGATGGCGACGGCCAGCAGGGTGAGCCCGGCGGTGAGACGGCGGGCCCAGAGGCTTTGCAGGGCAAGTTTCAGCATGATGCCCTCCTGTTCAGTTGTTGCAGGTTTTCCACCCGCGGAAAGAGCGGTTCGAGGTAGGGGTCGTGGCTGACGAAGACCAGGGTCGAGCCCTGCTTGTCGCACTCCTCGAACAACAGCTTGATGAAGGCGGCCCGGTTGTCGGTATCGAGGGCAGAGGTGGGCTCGTCGGCGATCACCAGCGGCGGTGAGCCGATCAGCGCGCGGGCGGCGGCCACCCGCTGCTGCTGGCCGATGCTGAGGGCATGGACGGGCCTGTGCAGCGCCTCCTCGGGCAGTTGCAATTCCCGCAGCAGGCGACGCGCCTCCTCGGCCGGGCTGCCTTGCAGCCGGGCCCGCTTCTCGGGGGAGAAGGTGAGGGCGCTGGTGACGTTGTCCTGCACGGATAAAAACGGCAGCAGGTTGAACTGCTGGAAGATGTAACCCAGATTGGCCGCCCGGAAGTGGTCGCGGGCACGGCCAGAGAGCCGGGCCAGCGGCTGTCCCAGCACCTCCAGGGTGCCGTGGTTGGCGGTCTGGATCCCGGCCAGCAGGCCGAGCAGGGTCGACTTGCCGGAACCCGACGGTCCCTTGATGAACACCCGCTCTCCCTCGCTGATGGTGAGGGCGGGCAGATCGAGTACAACCTCGTGACCCGGCCAGGCAAAGGCCAGATCGCGGATCTCAACCACGGCATTTTTCATGGCGTTACCAGCTCAGTTTGTTGGCGGAGGGGGTCAGCTCGGCCGCAGTCTGGCCGCTGGGCAGGATGCCCTGCACGCTCAGCTTCTCCAGGCTCGGATAGACGCTGAACAGGGTGGCCTCCAGCCCGGTCAGCTTGGCCGGGGTAGCGCAGGTGTAGGTGTACATGGCGCCCATGTCGGCGTGACCGGCGTCGTCGTGATGGTGTTCGTCGTGCTTGCCGTCAGACTTCTGGTGGTCATGGTCATGGTCATGGTCATGGTCATGGTCATGGTCATGGTCATGGTCGTGGTCGTGATCTTCCTTGGCGGCTTGCAGCTCCTGCTGGGTCAACTTGCAGCCGGCGGCCGGGTCGAAGCGAAACAGGGCGTCGGGTTGCTTGAGTTGAGCCATGGCCTTGGTGTATTGCGCCTTCTCTTCGTCGCTCTTGGCGGCGTGCTCGAAGCCCACCAGATCGGCGGCGGGAGCCTGCAGCTCGATCATCAGCTGGTTGCCATCGAGCACCAGATTGAGGTGACCGTGGCCGTGCTCATGGGCACCGTGGCCGTGACTGTCGTGTTCATCGTGGTTTGCCTGCACGCCAAATGCGGCGGCCGCCAGTAACAGGGTGACTGCTTTCATCGTTAATCCTTTGAAAAATTTATTGAAAAATGGATTTAGCCGGATAAGCGATGAAACAGTGGCGGCGCGCGAATGCGGCACTGGCCTGACGGGGTGGCATGAGGTTTGGGCAAGGCGGCATCAACGAGCTTGCCGATGACCACTTGTGAAGACGGGATGACCAGGGTTGGGGTGAGTGCCAGCTTGCCATCCAGATGCAGGGCGCAGAGGACGCAGGCGTGGTTGTGGCCGGGCAGGTCGGCTTCCAGCGGATGTTGTGCCAGTACCGGTTGCAACCACAACCAGCCCAGCAGCAACAACCAGATTTTCAGCTTGGTACGACCCATAGACCCCTATCAAAGGGGCGCCATCAGCGCCCCTTTTCTCTGACTTAGAGATGGGACTTGATGAGCCCCATCACGGTAGCGATATTGTTGGCATCGAGCTGGCCATCTTTGGCAAACAGCACCTTGCCCTCTTTGTCCAGCAGGATGATGGCCGAGCTTTCCGGCGCCAGATCCCAGGCGTTGCGGGCCATGCCCTTGGCATCCAGCACCATGGCGGACCAGGGGAATTCCTTCTTGCTGTCCTCGGCACTGCTCTTTACAAAGCCCGAGGTGCCCCAGATGGCGTCATTGCTGTTGATGATGGTGACGGTCTGGTACTTGTCGTGGGGCAGCTTGGCCGCCTTGATCGCTTCGATCATGGGGGCGTTGAGCTCCTTGGCGCTGGAACGACCGGCAATGTGCTGGATCAGAAAGACCTTGCCGGCCAGCACCTTGCTTTGCCAGGGCTGATAGCTGATCTCTTTCTCTTTCAGAACCAGTTCACCCTTGTCGCTGATGTTGACCAGCGGCACCTGAGCCGACTCCTTGATGTTGTGAGCCAGGGCCAGGGTTGGCAGCAGCGCCAGAGTAAGTACGAGATGTTTCATCCTGATGACACTCCTTTTGTTATGTTATAACGATTTTTGCATTGAGGGAATGGGGCAGTACTCATCCTAAACTGATCGGATCTGTTTAAGAAGTGTTAAATAAACGTGTGATTGGCCCGCTTGCCTGCCCGCCAGCACGGGGCCTGGCTGGCAAAGGCGGCTAGGATGGCACGCAGTCGATAAAAATCAATTGCTTATCAACTGGTTTGAGGAGTCTGGCTGCGGCATGCAGCTAGACAGGAGGTGAGGGGTAGGGCTCAGTAGAGCGGTTCGCTCACCAGCGGGATCTTGGCCATGGTCATCTGCTGGGCCAGCAAGGGAGAGCCGGTCAGCAGAATGTGGCGCTGGTTGCCGATCACCACGGTATCCCCTTTCAGGCCGCTGTCGGCGGTGATGGCCAACCAGGCCGGCGAGACGCTGCCGATACTGATGTTTGGATAGATGATGCTGAGCATGTACTGGGGGGCCAGCTCGGCCAGCAGGCTGGCCATCAGCAGCGCCTTCTCGTCGCTGTCAGCCTTGTTGCTCTGCAAGGCTTGCAGCGGGGGCGCGAAGTGGTCCATCTGCTCGGGTGGGGTGGGAATGCCGCTCAGCCACTCCTGCAGCAGACCGACGCTGGTAGCCAGATCCTTGGCCAGGAACTGTTTCGCCAATGGCCTCAGGTCGCCTTTGAACTGGTAGAACAGCTGCGAATAGTTGGGGCGCACGCAGGGCAGCTTGCGATTGGCGGGATGAACGCAGGGCACCACCCGCATCTGATAGAAGGCATCGTCCTGATATTGCTGATAGGCCTGCCAGAACAGGGTCGACTCCATGCTGTCGTCGTGCAGGGTGAAGGCCTGCTCCAGATTGCGAAACTTGGTGGCGGTCTCGGGGCTGGTCTGATTGATCAGATTGATGCTGTTGTAGAGCCGCGGGCTGATGTAGGAGTAGAGGGTCTCCAGCGGATAGTTGAGGGAGGCATCGAGCAGGCTCATCTCGTGGCGGCTGGCGGAGATGACCCGCTCATCCGTGTTCAGTAGCAGATGCTTCTGCTGGCCGTCGGCCGATTGCCACTGCCAGCTCAGGGTGACCTCGTTGGCCCCGGCCATGGACGCGAACACTAGACTCAACAACAGACCTTGTGCCAGTTTCATGATGTGCATCCTGCTCGGGGTGATAATAAACAACTAGGTGAGCCGGCCGATTTTGGATGAGTCTGGCATTTGTGATTTTGATAACAGATTGATCGGACTTTTAATTTAATTCTGGAAATAAGTCATGCAGGAAACCGTCATGAAGCGAATCACACCGTTGTTGCTGCTGTTGGCCGCCTTGCCGGCCGCAGCGGGGCCGGTCATCGTCAACCAGGGGATGTCCAGCGCCGATACCTTTGCCCTGCGGGACAAGCTGGCGCGAGAACATGAATGGCAGGAGTGGTTGCGTTTCCAGCAGGCCATCAAGTGGCTGGAGGTGCTGCCGGTGAACTGCGAGCTGATGAGCGATCAGGATGGCAGCTATCGCTGTGGGGGAGACTACTATCGGTCCTATCGACAGGATGGGCGCGACATCTATATCCAGGGGGATCCTGCCGGTGTGACGCCGGGTCAGCGCCCGCAACAGCCCATAAAAAAGGCGCCCTGAGGCGCCTTTTTCACGAGAGATACGCTTACTTGGCAGCGTAACGCTCGGCAGAGCTGATGATCTCAGCTTCGGCAGCGGCCTTGTCGCCCCAGCCTTCAACCTTGACCCACTTGCCTGCTTCCAGCTCTTTGTAGCGCTCGAAGAAGTGCTGGATCTGGGCGCGCAGCAGCTCGGGCAGATCGTTCACATCCTTGATGTGATCGTACTGCTTGGTCAGCTTGGAGTGCGGAACGGCCACGATCTTGGCATCTTCACCGGATTCGTCGGTCATCTTCAGCACGCCAACCGGGCGGCAGCGAATGACGGAGCCGGCCAGCAGCGGGTAGGGAGTCGGCACCAGCACGTCGACCGGATCACCATCCAGAGACAGGGTGGCGTTCACGTAACCGTAGTTGCACGGATAGAACATCGGGGTAGACATGAAGCGATCAACGAAGATGGCACCGCTGTCCTTGTCGACTTCGTATTTGATCGGGTCGGCATTCTGCGGGATTTCGATGATGACGTAGATGTCGTCGGGCAGGCTCTTGCCAGCCGGGACCAGGTTCAGGCTCATGACGTTTCCTTTGAGTGTTGGAGTCAAGTTTGCAGGCCGATATTATAGCGATGTCGCGTCAAATGACCATATTTCAGGGCCACTGCGACAGAGTTGGTGGATACCGCACAGCTTGGGTCTGCCAAATTGCCGTCACCTTGCTAGAATGCGCACTTCCCTTTACTGCGAAAGGAAGCGGTATGCACATTCACATCCTCGGGATCTGCGGCACCTTCATGGGTGGTCTGGCGGTGTTGGCAAAACAGCTTGGTTACCGGGTGACCGGTTCGGATGCCAACGTCTATCCCCCCATGAGTACTCAGCTCGAGCAACAGGGCATCGAACTGACCGAGGGCTATGACCCCTCCCAGCTCGATCCGGCGCCGGATCTGGTGGTAGTCGGCAATGCCATGAGCCGCGGCAACCCCTGTGTGGAGTATGTGCTGGACCGCAATCTGCCCTACATCTCCGGCCCCCAGTGGCTGCTGGAGCACGTGCTGCAGGATCGCTGGGTACTGGCCGTCGCCGGCACCCACGGCAAGACCACCACCGCCAGCATGCTGGCCTGGGTGCTCGAATACGCCAAGCTGGAGCCCGGCTTCCTCATCGGCGGCGTGCCTGGCAACTTCCCGGTTTCCGCCCGTCTCGGCTCCGCCCCCTTCTTCGTCATCGAGGCGGACGAGTATGACTGCGCCTTCTTCGACAAGCGCTCCAAGTTCGTCCACTACCACCCGCGCACCCTGGTGATGAACAACCTGGAGTTCGACCACGCGGATATCTTCCCGGATCTGGCCGCTATCCAGCGTCAGTTCCACCACCTGATGCGCACCGTGCCGAGCAACGGCCGGGTGCTCTTCCCCAAGGGGGACGAGAACCTGGCTGCCGTGCGCAAGATGGGCTGCTGGAGCGAAGTGGAGCTGGTGGGTCAGGACGATGCCCAGTGGAAGGCGGTCAAACTGGCCGACGACGGCTCCGCCTTCGAGGTATGGCTGGACGGGGTGAAGCAGGGCGAGGTGCACTGGGAGTGCATCGGCGAGCACAACGTCAACAACGGCCTGATGGCCATCGCCGCCGCCCGCCATGCCGGAGTCATGGTGGAGCACGGCATTGCGGCGCTCTGCCAGTTCAAGTCCCCCAAACGGCGGATGGAGCTCAAAGGCGAGGTAGCCGGCATCAGCGTCTATGACGATTTCGCCCATCACCCCACCGCCATCGAGACCACCCTCGGCGGACTGCGCGCCAAGGTGGGCAAGGCCCGCATCCTGGCGGTGCTGGAGCCCCGCTCCAACACCATGAAGCTGGGGGTTCACAAGGAGGAGCTGGCTGGCTGCTTCGATGGCGCCGACGAGGTGTTCTTCTTCCAGCCGCCCAACATCGGCTGGGATCTCGGCGAGGTGACCGCCCACATGACCCGACCGGCCAAGGTGTTCAACGATCTGGAGACCCTGATCAACCGGCTGGTGGCCGAGTGCCGCGATGGCGATCATATTCTGATCATGAGCAACGGTGGCTTCGGCGGCATTCATGACAAGCTGATCGCCCGCCTCAAGGACTATCACGGCCAGCTATGAACAAAGCGATCACCCTGGCGCTGACCGGCGCCTCTGGCGCCCCTTATGCCCTGCGCCTGCTGGAATGCCTGGTGCAGGCGGATTATCGGGTCTACCTGCTCGCCTCCTCGGCGGCTCGTGTGGTGCTCAAGACCGAGCAGCAGCAGGGGTGGCCCGGTTCGCCCAAAGAGCTCTCTGCCTATCTCTGTCGTCAATATGGCGCCCGCGAGGGGCAGATAGTGGCCTGTGGCAAGGAGGAGTGGTTCTCGCCGGTCGCCTCCGGTTCGGCAGCGCCCAGGCAGATGGTGGTCTGTCCCTGCTCCATGGGCACCGTCTCGGCCATTGCCAACGGCACTTCCGACAATCTGCTGGAGCGGGCGGCGGACGTGGTGATCAAGGAGCGCGGCCAGCTCATTCTGGTACCTCGCGAGAGCCCCTTCTCGGCGATCCACCTGGAGAACATGCTGAAACTGGCACGGCTCGGGGTGACCATCATGCCGGCGGCGCCGGGCTTCTATCATGAGCCAAAGAGCATCGCGGATCTGGTGGACTTCATGGTGGCGAGGATCCTCGACCATCTGGGGATCGAGCACGATCTGACCCGCCGCTGGGGCTACGCCAAAGGGTGAGATGGGAGATTGCGGACAAACAAAAGCGGCGCCGACCTGAACAGTTCGGCGCCGCTTTATTTTGACGGAGCGGGTTAGGCTGCCTGGATCGGGGCCGTCACGTACTTGAACAGAAAATCGGTCACTTCTTCCCGGTCAGGGCGTTGTGGCTGATTGATCATCTGCATCATGACGTAACCAAAACCGGTGAGGGAACGGGCCAGGTCCTGGGCGGACAGCACGCTCTGGATCTCGCCGGCATCCATGGCGCGTTGCAGGTGGGGGGCTATGCGCTCCAGCGCCTTGTCCAGCAGCTTGGCGTAACGGGGCCAGACCTCTTCCCGCACCGATGAGCTCCACTCCAGCCAGATGCTGGCGTGGTCAGGCTGATCGTAGGCGGCGTCGACGAACAGCTTCACGTGGCGGCGAATGCTGTCGCTGACCGGGCCCTGGCCGGTGTAGGCCTGTTCCAGCATCTGATGCACGAAACGTTCGATCTCGGCCAACACTTCATCCACCAGCTCTTCACGGGTGTTGAAATAGTTGAACACGGTAGCAACCGAGACCTTGGCCTGTTCTGCGATTTCGGCGTGACCCGCACGGCCAATGCCGCGACGGGAGAACACCTCGATGGCACATTCCATCAATTGATTGCGTCGGGCCTCCGGCGAAAGCCGGGTTCGACGTCTTATTTCTGCGCGTGGTTCCATAGTTTTTTCATCTAATAGTTATTGATTATGGTGTTTATAGTATTGTCACCGATAATGCCCGAGGGCCTGCTAACTCTATCAATTAAAATAAGCCGATAAAAGCATCACGTATGCCTGACGCCCTTCGGCTTGAATGGTAGAATCATCGGTTTTGACGTTAATGAACGGCCAAATTCGCTTTGGCCATTATGGAGTAAGTGATGAAACACACTGTCGAGGTGATGATCTCCGAGGCTGAAGTCGCCGCCCGGATCGCCAAATTGGGTGAAGAGATCACCGCCCGTTATCAGGGCTCTGACGAAGTGGTCATGATCGGCCTGCTGCGTGGTTCCTGCATCTTCCTGGCCGACCTGTGCCGCCAGTCCCAGCTGCCCATCACCCTGGATTTTATGACCGCCTCCAGCTATGGCTCCGGCATGCACAGCACCCGTGACGTGCGCATCCTCAAAGATCTGGATGACGACATCAAAGGGAAGGACGTGGTGATCGTCGAAGACATCATCGATACCGGCTACACCCTCAACAAGGTGCGCGAGATCCTCTCTCTGCGCGAGCCGAAATCCCTGGCCATCTGCACCCTGCTGGACAAGCCGTCCCGCCGCGAAGTGCAGGTGCCGGTAGACTGGATCGGTTTCTCCATTCCCGATGAATTCGTGGTGGGCTGCGGCATCGACTATGCCCAGAAGTACCGCAATCTGAAGTTCATCGGCAAGGTAGTACCGCAAGAGTAAGCAAGGTTCAGGAATATCACGGGCGAGGTGGCAGAGCGCCATTTTCTGTCTGCAGGCGGCCTTGGCCGCCTTTTCTGTCTCGAGATGGGATGCGCCATCACAGGGGTTGCAATGAACGCACTGGAAATCAGCGGCCTGAAAAAGACCTATCAGGGGGGCGTCGAAGCCCTTAAAGGCATCGATCTCACCGTCAAGCAGGGGGATTTCTTCGCGCTGCTCGGCCCCAACGGGGCGGGCAAGTCCACCACCATCGGCATCATCAGCTCGCTGGTGAACAAGAGCGCCGGCAAGGTGAAGGTGTTCGGCTACGACATCGACACTCATCTGGAAGAGGCCAAGGCCCAGCTCGGGCTGGTGCC
Source organism: Aeromonas sp. Y318-1 (assembly GCF_027706125.1). Taxonomy (NCBI): domain Bacteria; kingdom Pseudomonadati; phylum Pseudomonadota; class Gammaproteobacteria; order Aeromonadales; family Aeromonadaceae; genus Aeromonas; species Aeromonas sp. Y318-1. The sequence goes on along the minus strand of NZ_JAPDCM010000009.1, from coordinate 29,562 downwards.
GCAGGAGTTCAACTTCAGCCAGTTCGAGAAGGTGATCCAGATAGTCACCCATCAGGCCGGCTTCTACGGCGTGCCGCGGGCCGAGGCCAAGATCCGTGCCGAGAAGTACCTGCGCCAGCTCGACCTGTGGGACAAGCGCGACATGCCGGCCCGCACTCTTTCCGGTGGCATGAAGCGCCGGCTGATGATCGCCCGCGCCCTGATGCATGAACCTAGGTTGTTGATCCTCGACGAACCGACCGCCGGGGTGGACATCGAGATCCGCCGTTCCATGTGGAGTTTCCTCAAGGATCTCAACGAGCAGGGCGTCACCATCATCCTCACCACCCACTATCTGGAAGAGGCCGAGATGCTGTGCCGCAACATCGGCATCATCGACAAGGGCCGCCTGATCGAGAACACCAGCATGAAGAATCTGCTGGGCAAGCTGGGCCGCGAGACCTTCATGCTGGATCTGGCGCCGGGCTCCGCCGTGCCGAACGTGCCCGAGTTCAACGGTCGCATGCAGGACGAACGCACCCTGGAGGTGGATCTGGACAAGAGCCAGTCCCTCAACAGCCTGTTCGAGCAACTGTCGAGCCAGCAGGTGCAGGTATTGAGCATGCGCAACAAGGCCAACCGGCTGGAAGAGCTGTTCGTCACCCTGGTCGAGGAGGGGAGAAAAGCATGAACCTGACCACTTACTACATCGCCTTCAAGAGCATTCTGGCCAAGGAGATCAGCCGCTTCACCCGGATCTGGATCCAGACCCTGGTGCCGCCCGCCATCACCATGAGCCTCTACTTCGTCATCTTCGGCAACCTCATCGGCGGCCGCATCGGTGACATGGGGGGCTTCAGCTACATGGAGTTCATCGTGCCCGGCCTCATCATGATGTCGGTGATCACCAACTCCTACTCCAACGTCGCCTCCTCCTTCTTCAGCGCCAAGTTCCAGCGCAACGTGGAGGAGCTGCTGGTGGCGCCGGTGCCCAACTATGTCATCATCGCCGGCTACGTGGGCGGTGGCGTGGCGCGCGGCCTCTGCGTCGGTCTCATCGTCACCCTGGTGTCGCTGTTCTTCGTGCCGCTGCAGATCCACCACCTGTTCAGCGTCTGCTTCACCGTGCTGTTGACCGCCATCCTCTTCTCGCTGGGCGGTCTAATCAACGCGGTGTTTGCCAAGACCTTCGACGACATCAGCATCATCCCCACCTTCGTGCTGACGCCGCTTACCTACCTGGGCGGGGTGTTCTACTCCATCAGCCTGCTGCCTCCCTTCTGGCAGGGGGTCTCCCAGGTGAACCCGATCATCTACATGGTGAACGCGTTCCGTTACGGCTTCCTCGGGATCTCCGACGTGCCGCTCGGCACCGCCTACCTCATCATCATCGGCTTCATCGTGGCCCTCTACGGTCTGGCCTGGTGGCTCATCTCCCGCGGCACCGGGCTGCGTCACTGATGCAATGCAACGGGCACCCTGGGGTGCCCGTTTTTTTGTCGCCTCTTTTCCCTTTCCTGCGCTGGCCTCCTCTCGAACAGGGTCAATAACCACTCTCTTATCAAGGTTTTATCCGGCACCTTGTGATCCACCGCACTTTTCAACTTACCCCCAAAGGTATAATTCCCGCGGTTGGAAGGTCTGCACAATGGGGGCCCTCCGTCTCTTCTTTTTCTCACCAGGGCAGGATCGCCTATGTCACTGATCACCGAGTTGCCAGCCATTTTCGACAGTTTTTCAGATGCCCGCCGTCAGGGCTTTCTGGCCGTGATGGCACTCAAGGAGCGACAGATCCCCCTGGTCGGCACCTACTGCACCTTCATGCCGCAGGAGGTGGCGATGGCCGCCGGCGCCGTGGTGGTATCGCTCTGCTCCACCAGCGACGAGACCATCGAGGAGGCCGAGAAAGACTTGCCCCGCAACCTGTGCCCGCTGATCAAGAGCAGCTACGGTTTCGGCAAGACCGACAAGTGCCCCTACTTCTACTTCTCCGATCTGGTGGTGGGGGAAACCACCTGCGACGGCAAGAAGAAGATGTACGAGTACATGGCCGAGTTCAAACCGGTGCATGTGATGCAGCTGCCCAACCGCGCCGATGACGAGGCCTCTCGCACCCTGTGGCGCAGCGAGATCGTCCGCTTCAAGGCGTTGCTGGAGCAGCAGTTCGGCAACCCCATCAGCGAGCAGGCGCTGCGCGACGCCATCGTGCTGAAGAACCGCGAGCGCCGCGCGCTGGCCGACTTCTACCGGCTGGGCCAGCTCAACCCGCCGGCGCTGAGCGGCACCGACATCCTCAAGGTGGTCTATGGCGCCACCTTCCGCTTCGACAAGGAGCAGCTCATCAGCGAGCTGCAGGAGATGACCCGCCGCATCAAGGCCGAGTACGCCGAGGGTAAACGGCTCGATGCCCGCCCGCGCATCCTCATCACCGGCTGCCCCATCGGCGGCGCCGCCGACAAGGTGGTGCGCCTCATCGAGGAGCACGGCGGCTGGGTGGTGGGTTACGAGAACTGCACCGGCGCCAAGGCGACCGAGCAGTGCGTCAGCGAGGAGGGCGACTTGTTCGATGCGCTGACCGACAAGTATCTGGCCATCGGCTGCTCCTGTATCTCCCCCAACCACCAGCGCATGAATCTGCTGAGCCAGATGGTGGAGGAGTATCAGGCGGACGGGGTGATCGACGTGATCCTGCAGGCCTGTCACACCTATGCGGTGGAGTCGCTCGCCATCAAGCGCCACGTGCGCGATCGCCACGGCATTCCCTACATGGCGGTGGAGACCGACTATTCCAGCGCCGACAAGGGACAGCTGGCCACCCGGCTGGCCGCCTTTATCGAAATGCTGTGAGGAGGTGCCGTGTCACTCACCATCGGGATTGACTCGGGCTCCACCGCGACCAAGGGGATCCTGTTCGACCACAGGGACGGCGGGCGCATCGTCCGCCGCTTTCTGGTGCCGACCCCCTTTCGTCCGCTGGCTGCCATCGAGCAAGGCTGGGAGACGCTCTCGGCCGATTTGCCAGAGCGCCCCCACCTGACCTTGACCGGCTATGGCCGGGATCTGGCGTCGTTCGCCGATCGGCGGGTCACCGAGATCTCCTGCCACGGGCTGGGGGCGCGCCTGCTCTGCCCGTCGGTACACACCGTCATCGACATCGGCGGCCAGGACAGCAAGGTGATCCAGCTCGATGGCGAGGGCAATCTCACCGACTTTCTGATGAACGACAAGTGCGCCGCGGGCACCGGCCGCTTTCTCGAGGTGATCACCCGCACCCTGGGGGCGCGGGTCGAGCAGCTCGACGAGCTACTGGAAGAGGCCGAGCCTCACGACATCAGCAGCATGTGCACCGTGTTTGCCGAATCGGAGGCGATCAGCCTGCGCTCGGCGGGCATTCCCGCCGAGTCGATTCTGGCCGGCATCGTCCGCGCCATGGCCCGGCGCAGTGCCAACTTCATCGGCCGCCTTGGCGCCAGACCGACCGTGCTCTTTACCGGCGGCGTCAGCCACTGCGCCACCTTCCGCCACTATCTGGCGCAAGGATTGGGCTGCGACGTGGCCACCCACCCGGACGCCCAGTTTGCCGGCGCGCTGGGGGCGGCCCTGTTCGGTGCGCGTGCCCGCACGGGAGGCAAATCATGAACGCAGAGTTCCTCTACCTGTTCCACTCCACCCTCGGTACGCTCAGGCTGCGCAAGCGGCTGGAGCAGCAGCCCCACGCCTTTCGGGTCTGCGACGTACCGCGCCGGCTCAGTGCCGGCTGCGGCCTCGCCATCCGCCTGCACTGCCCGCCCGAGGAGTGGCAGCAGTGGTGCCAGCGCGGCGAAACTGCTGCCGTTTTTCGTTGTGACGAAGACGGTGAGTATTGCGAACTGGCCCGCTATCCGGCCGCCGGCTAGGGCATGGTGACGCCTGCTCGGGGAGTTGGCAGTGGGGGTCATGGATGATAAAGAGCTGTCCCATGGCCGTGTATCTGCGGATGCTGATCAGGTTGGCGCTGGGGGGATTCTTCGTCGCTTCCGCCGGGTTCAAGCTGGCAGCGCCGGAGCTGTTCGCCGAGCAGATCGGCGCCTTCGGCCTGCTCTGGTCGCCGTTCATTCCCCTTGCCGTCTGGGGCCTTGTCGGGCTGGAGTTCTGCGCCGGGCTCGCGGTGATCGGCAACCGGCGCTGGGGACTCTGGCTGGTGATCGGGCTGCTCGCCCTGTTTATTCCGGTGTTGGGCTATGGCATCGCCATCGGGCTCGACATCGCTTGCGGCTGTCTTGGCAGGGCTGATCTCAGTTCGCTGCCACAGGCCCTCTTGCGGGATCTGCTGCTGTTGACGCTTGCGGGCGCCTTGCTGCGCCACTCCCGCCCCGTTTTTACCGTTCCAAAGGAGCAGTGACATGATGAGATTGCAATCCCGCACCCTGATGGCTTCGCTGATTGCGGCCAGCTTTGCCCTCGGTGGCTGTGGCGACAACCAGTTCGAGCAGGAGACCAAGCTGGAGCAGGCGGCGGTACAGCTCTCCCAGGAGACCCAGCAGGGGGGCTATCAGCTGCTGACCGTGGCCGAGCTGAAGACCCGGATGGATAAAGGCGAGGCGCTGGTGATCATCGACACCATGCTGTTTGAGGACTCCTACAAGAAGGAGCACATCCAGGGGGCCAAGAATTTTGCCTTCGTGAAGGAGGCCAAGTCCGGCGATGACTGGAGCCAGATCGTCGAGGGGAGCGGCACGCCCGAGCAGCTGCTGGCCCTGCTGGGGGACGACAAGACCCGTCCGGTGGTGTTCTACTGCGGCTTCGTCAAGTGTGGTCGCAGCCACAACGGGGCTGCTTGGGCGGTCACCCAGGGCTATCAGCAGGTCTATCGGGTGCCGGGCGGCATCTTCGCCTGGAAAGGGGCGGGTTACCCGGTCACCGCCGAGTAGGGCCGATACGCTCAGAAACAACAAAGCCCGCGCATGCGGGCTTTGTTGTCAGTGACGCAGCGGCTCAGGAGCGGGCCAGCGTCACCACCCGGTTGTCGATGAGGCGGGCCTTGCCGAGATACGCCGCCATCAGGATCACCAGCTGCTCGCTCTGGTCGGTGGCCGCTTCCAGGGTGGCGGCATCGACGATGTCGATGGCGTCGGTCCGAAAACCGGCCTTGTCGAGGCGCTGGCTGGCCTGGGCCACCAGGGAGGGCAGGTGGTGGTCACCCGCTTCAATCTGCTCGGCGATCCAGTTCATGGTGCGCGCCAGCTCAGGGGCCAGGGCCCGCTCGGCGGCGGTCAGGTAGCCGTTGCGCGAAGAGAGCGCCAGCCCGTCCTCGGCCCGCACTGTGGGTACGCCGACGATCTCGATGGGCATCGCCATGTCGGCCACCATCTTGCGAATGAGCGCCAACTGCTGGAAATCCTTCTGGCCGAAGCAGGCCACATCCGGTTGCACCAGATTGAACAGTTTGGTCACCACTGTGCTGACACCGCGGAAGTGCCCCGGACGCAGCGCCCCTTCCAGCAGACCGGAGAGGCCCGGCACCTCGACGAAGGTGTGGCTGGCCAGCCCCTGCGGATACATGATCTCCGGGGTCGGCGCGAATACCATGTCCACCCCTGCTGCTTCCAGCGCGGCGCAGTCCTGCTCCAGGGTGCGCGGGTAGTTGGCGAGATCCTCGGCCTTGTCGAACTGCATCGGGTTGACGAAGATGCTGGTCACCACCTTATCGGCGTGGTGGTGCGCCTCTTTCACCAGGGTCAGATGGCCCTGATGCAGGTTGCCCATGGTGGGCACGAATGCGATTGTGAGCCCTTCACGGCGCCATTGGCCGATCTGTTCACGCAGAGCGGCGGGATTGTTAACGACCAACATCAGCAGTTCACCTTCGAAAAGATCAAAGAGAGGCGGGCGGTATGGGCCCGCATGGGTAAGAGAGGAGTGGCAACGGGCAGCATCATCGACAGGTCACCTTGGGATGAATCATCAAGAGACGGGTTGCTCAGTCAGCACCAGGGGGCGAAGCGGGGGCGCAGGCCCCCGCTCTCGTCACGCTATCGGATCAGTTGAAGCAGTGTTCCGGGCCCGGGAAGGTGCCCTCGCTCACCTGCTTCACATAGAGCCGGATGGCGGCACGCATGTCGCCGGTCTCGGCCAGGAAGTTCTTGGTGAACTTGGGCACATAGCCGGAGGTGATGCCGAAGGCATCGTGCATCACCAGGATCTGGCCGTCGGTGGCGGGGCCGGCACCGATGCCGATCACCGGAATGCGCAGCGCCTTGCTGATGCGCTCGGCCAGCGAAGTGGGCACGCACTCGAGCACCAGCAACTGGATGCCGGCAGCCTGCAGTTCGAGGGCCTGACGGTAGATCTCCTGGGCCTGGAACTCGTCGCGCCCCTGCACCTTGAAGCCGCCGAATACGTGCACGGATTGCGGGGTGAGGCCGAGGTGGCCGCACACCGGTACGCCGTTGCGGGTCAGGTGGCGAATGGAGTCGCACAGCCAGTCGCCCCCTTCCATTTTCACCATGCGGGCACCGGCCGCCATCAGCCGGGCGGCGTTCTGATAGGTCTGCTCCGGGGTGGCATAGCTCATGAACGGCATGTCGGTCACCACCAGTGCATTGGTGGTGCCGCGCACCACGCAACGGGTGTGATAGACCATCTCATCCATGCTGACGCCCAGGGTATCCTGACCCCCCTGCAGCACCATGCCCAGCGAGTCGCCGATGAGCAGCACGTGGGCGCCCTCGTCGTCGAACAGCTTGGCAAAGGTGGCATCATAGGCGGTGATGGCGGTGATTCGTTGGCCTTCCTGCTTCATCTTCAGCAGGTTGGTGGTGGTGATCTTGCTCATAGAGGCTCCTGTTCGTCTGCACCGGGGGCAATGATGGCAAGATCATTGTGCGGGCAGCGGGCAACCAGTTCTGCGAGTGGGGTGCCGCAAGGCAGTACCAGAGCGGGTGCAATCTCGGCCAGGGGCAGCAGCACGAACTCCCGCTCCTTCATGCCGTAATGGGGAACGATGAGGCGTTCATGCCTGATGATCTGATCGCCAAACAGCAGCAGATCGAGATCCAGGGTTCTTGGCCCCCATCGCTCATCCTTGCGCACACGTCCTTGTTCCAGCTCGATGCTTTGTAGTTGATCCAGCAGCGCCAGCGGCGTCAGCCGGGTGTTGAGCCGGGCCACGGCATTGACGTAGTCCGGCTGGTCAGCAGGGCCCATGGGGCGGCTGCTGTAAAACGACGAGGCCTGCACCAGCACGGATTCCGGCAACCTTGCCAGAGCGGCGACGGCGCGACGAGCCTGACCGAGCGGGTCAGACAGGTTGGAACCAATGGCGATGAAGACCTCGGTCATCACGTCAGTTGTCACTCGGCCGCTTTCGGTTTGCGGCGACGGGGGCGACGACGGTTGCGGCTGTTGCTGCTGCGCTTCTCGCCATCGTTGCTGCGGGCTTCACCGGCCTGACCGCGCTCACCGCTTGCCGGGCGGCGGGTCGCCTCACGTTGCAGCTGCGGGCGCACGTCCGGATTGGATTCCACGTAGCGTTCCCACCAGCTGGCCAGCTCGCCCAGACCGCGCTCGACCCGGTTGCGCAGCAACAGGAAGTCAAACGCCGCGCGGAACTTGGGATGCTCCATGGCCCGCTCGGGGTGGCGGCCCTGACGGCGGGTCAGCCGCTGCTGCAGGGCCCAGATGTCGCGCACATCGGTGGTGAAGCGGCGCGGGACGGCGATGATCCGCACCTGGTTATCCAGCACCTCGTTGATCGCCAGCATGAAGGCGTCATACCAGGGCAGGCCGCTCTCGTTCTCCAGCACCCGGCCGCGGGCCTCGACACAGCCCCACAGCAGGGTGGCGTAGAGGAAGGCGGGGGTGACGCGCTTGTCTTCCCGTACCCGGGTGTCGGTATCGATCAGCGCCTGCTCGATAAACTGCTCGTAGGGCGAGTTGCCGTGCGGGGTAAACAGCGCCGCCACCTGCGGGAACAGCTGCTGGAACAGGCCGTATTCGCGCAGCAGCTTGTAGGTGGCCAGGCCATCGCCAGCCAGGAACAGCTTGAGGGTTTCCTCGAACAGGCGGGCCGCCGGAATATCCTGCAGCAGCGGCGCCAGCTCCTTGATGGGGGCGGCGGTGCGCGGGCTGATGGTCATGTCCAGCTTGGCGGCGAAGCGCACGGCGCGCAGCATCCGCACCGGATCTTCGCGGTAGCGGGTCTCGGGATCGCCAATGAGCTCCAGCTTGCGCTCGGCCAGGTCTTCCAGCCCGCCCTCGAAATCGTGCAGGGTGAAATCCTTGGCACTGTAATAGAGGGCGTTGACGGTAAAGTCGCGACGCTCGGCATCCTCTTCGATGGTGCCGTAGACGTTGTCGCGCAGCAGCATGCCTTCATCGGATTGGGCCGACACATGTTTGCTGGTATTGACCTGATGGTGGTGACCGCGGAAGGTGGCCACTTCGATCACGTCACGACCAAAGACGATGTGGGCCAGCCGGAAACGGCGGCCGATCAGGCGGCAGTTGCTGAACAGCGACTTGATCTGCTCCGGCGTCGCATCGGTGGCGATGTCGAAATCCTTGGGCGTCTTCCCGAGCAGCAGATCCCGGACTCCGCCGCCGACCAGGTAGGCTTCGTAGCCGCCCTTGTTCAGGCGATAGAGCACCTTGAGTGCATTCTCGCTGATCTCTTTGCGCGAAATCGGGTGCTGGTCACGGCTCAAGGTACGACGTTGTCCGGCGACACGGGCCGGAATGGGGGACTCCGCCGACTGCTCGCCGTCTTCCTTGCCGAGCACTTTGCGGCAAAAGTTTGCGATCTGGGAAAAAATGGTACACCTCGTTATGACTTCAAATTGACGGGAGGCCAAAAAAATAGCGGCCTATCATAGCTCACGCCTGCACAAATGAAAAACCATGTGGCTACTTCAGCTCATTTGAATCAAACCGAGCCAAAAAATAGCGGTCTACCTGCGCATAGCTCACGCCTAACCAAATGAAAAACCGTGCTGGCAATTGATCTCGTTTGAAGCGGATCATCCCGGTAAAATCACGGCCAGCAACGGCGATTTATGTTCAATCCCTCCCAAATTGCCCGCACGATTCAGTAATCAGCTAGCTGGATCTTCTCGCTGGCAGGCACCCGGGCCAGCTGCCAATGGGCGATGCCCCAGTCGATGATCTCGTCCACCCGGCTTGCCATCAGCTCGGGGGGCGGGCACTGGCCGAGAAAGTGCAGCGCCTGCCACAGGGCTGGGCGCACCTCGTCCTGTGCCAGCGCCGGCGCGTGATTCTGCTTGGAGAGCTTGTTGCCATCGGCCTGCACCGCCAGCGGCAGATGCACCCAGGCGGGCACGGGGGCGCCCAGCGTCTGGTAGAGGGCAATCTGGCGCACCGTCGGCTCCAGCAGATCGGCACCGCGCACTATCTCGGTGATGCCGCAATCCATGTCGTCCACCACCACCGCCAGATTGTAGGCATAGAGCCCATCGCGCCGGCGCACGATGAAATCTTCCTCGGCCAGCGCCGCCGGCACCGCAATGCGGCCCTGCAGCCCATCCTCGAAATCGTACACCGGATGGTGCTGGCGCACGCGGGCGGCAGAGCCCTCTGCCGTGAGGCCAAGGGTGCGGCAGTGGCCGTTGTAAAAGCCGCCGCTCGCCATGATTTCGCGCCGGGTACAGCGACACCAGTAGAGATCGCCAGCCCGGTAGAGCTGGTCGATGATCTCGTCATAGCGGCCGTGGCGCCGGCTTTGGTACATCACCTCGCCATCCCACTGCAGGCCATGGGCCTCCAGCGTCTGCAAAATGAGCGGGGCGGCCCCCGCCATCTCCCGCGGCGGATCGATATCTTCGATGCGCACCAGCCAGCGCCCCTGCCGTGCCCTGGCCTGCAGGAAGCTGCCGAGCGCCGCGATCAGGGAGCCGAAGTGAAGCGGGCCTGAGGGGGAGGGGGCAAAGCGGCCGATATAAGGGCGGGTCTGGGACGAGGGGATGGTATTCACGGGCATGCGGATTCGGGCAAACGGGACATTGAGGCTGCATTCTGGGACGGCCCGGCCAAAAGCTCAATAAAAAAGGGAGCCCGCGAGCTCCCTTTTTTCTGTTATGCCAGAGGTCGGTATCAACCGGCCATCTGTTTTTCCTTGATTTCAGCCAGGGTCTTGCAGTCGACACAGAGGTCGGCGGTGGGTCTGGCTTCCAGACGGCGGATACCGATCTCGATACCGCAGTGTTCGCAGTAACCGAAGTCATCGTCTTCGAGCAGCAGCAAGGTCTTCTCGATCTTCTTGATCAGCTTGCGCTCACGGTCGCGGGTACGCAGTTCAAGAGCGAACTCTTCTTCTTGCGCGGCGCGATCCACGGGATCCGGAAAGTTGGCAGCCTCATCCTTCATATGGTCAACGGTGCGGTCAACTTCCTGCATCAGTTGGTTGCGCCAGGCTCCCAGGATCTTGCGAAAATGTGCCTTTTGTTGGTCATTCATGTACTCCTCACCCGGTTTTTCCTGGTAAGGCGCCACACCCGCAATGGCCAGGGGGCCCAGAGATTTCCTGTTTTCGCCTGTTGGCATGCCCTGTCTCCTAATTCAGCACGCTACCCGTGCCATCCATAAATTGAGGGCGACATCTATAGCAGAAGGGTAACTTGGAGGCAAACAAGCCGTACCAATAATGTTACCCACTCCAACATTTATTCGCTGCCCTCGGGTAGCAGGTGACAAGATTCAAACGGGATAAAATCTTGGGCCACCATGCTCTGCACCCCAACATGGGGTCGATAGCATAAAATTTCAACCCCTGCCGTAATTGCTTGCTCAATAAGCAGACTATAGTGCGGATCTATATGCGCTGCCGGGCGCATTCTCACGATTCCGGAGTGCAAAACCATAAATAACAGCACGGCTCTGTGGCCTGCCGCCTTCATGGCCATTAATTCACGCAAGTGCTTGGCGCCACGGGTGGTGACCGCATCGGGGAAGTAGCCCATGCCGGCTTGCTCCCGCTCGTCGAGCAGGGTCACCGATTTCACCTCGATATAACAGGCCGGCCGGTGGTCATCTTCCAGCAGCAGATCGATTCGACTGTTCTCTTCGCCGTATTTCACCTCGGTGCGCAGCCTGGCGTAGCCGGCGAGCGGGGCCAGCGCCCCCTGTTCGATTAGCTCGCGGGCTATCTGGTTGGCGCGCGCCGTGTTGACGCAGATGAAGTGCCCCGCCGGGCTCTCGGCGATTTCCCAGCTGTGGGGCAGCTTGCGCTTGGGGTTGCTTGATGTGGAGTACCAGACCCGGGTGCCCGGTTCGGCACAGCCGGTCATGGCGCCGGTATTGGCGCAGTGGATGGTGATCACCTCGCCGTTGTCGAGCTGCACGTCGGTCAGGAAGCGCTTGTAACGGGAGATCAGCTGCCCGGATTGCAGGGGGGGATCGAAGATCATGGTATGGCTCTCTTAATCGATGAGTCTGGGCATGGCCGCCGGTCAGGATGCCATTTTCTCTCTGGCCCGCAGCGGCCAGCAGGCGAGGGGCTCGTAGCGCACCCCGTCCGGGGTCGAGAGGGATTGATAGAGGCAGAAGCGGTCGGCCTGCAGCACGAAATCGGGGGCGGGCAGCAGCGCCGGCGGTTCGTTCGCCTTGCGCGACAGGGTGATGTGGGGGCGATAACCTTGCTCGCCGTTGCCAAGCCCCAGCTTCTCGCCGTGGCGACGCAGCGCCCTGGCCAGCACGGTGAGCTCGTTGGGCCACTCCGTCGGGCCGACCCAGGCGGCCTTGGCGCGGCCGAACCAGCCGGTTTCATTGAGCGCTATGGTGAGCGGCGGGCAGTGCTGGCGCTCGACGGCGGCCATCAGGCGGGTGGTGGTGAGCTGATCCGCTTCGCCGAGGAAGGCCAGGGTCAGGTGGAGATTGGCTGCGGGCACCGGTTGACCCGGCCAGGGCAGTTGGTCGCGCCAGGCGACGAGATCGGGTGCCAGCGCCTCGGCGGGCAGGGCAAAGAAGAGTTTGGCCATTCGGGTGAGCATGCCTCTTTCACGCAGACAGGGTGGCCCATTCTAGGGCAGCCACTGCATCCTGTCTCGCCGGCCGACATCCGCTCACGGTGGCCGGCCAGGCTGTGGCAGAATGGGCGCCGCTTTACGACTTGCAACAAGAAGGTGCAGATCCCTTTGTCTTCCCTCCCCATAGTGTCGGTGCTGCCCGCACTCTTTGCCGCCATCGACAACCATGCCAGCGTGATCCTGCAGGCGCCGCCCGGTGCGGGCAAATCGACCCTGCTGCCGCTGGAGCTGGTGCGTCAGAACCGGCTGCCCGGTCGCATCATCATGCTGGAGCCCAGACGTCTCGCGGCGCGCAACATCGCTGCCTTTCTGGCGCGTCAGCTCGGGGAGAAGGTGGGCGAGCGCATCGGCCTGCGGGTGCGTGGCGAGAGCCGCACCAGCGCAGCTACCCGGCTCGAGATCGTCACTGAAGGGGTGCTGACCCGGATGCTGCAGCAGGATCCTGAGCTCACCGGCGTCTCCCTGGTCATCTTCGATGAGTTCCACGAGCGCAGCCTGCACGCCGATACCGCGCTGGCCTTCGCCATCGAGAGCCAGCAGGGATTGCGCGATGAGCTCAAGCTGCTGGTGATGTCCGCCACCCTGGATGGCATGGCGCTGGAGCGGCTTTTGCCGGAGGCCCCGGTGGTTCGCTCGGAGGGGCGCGGTTTTCCCATCGACTACCACTATCGCCCCGCCAATCGCCAGCAGTGGCTGGAACCCCAGGTCGGCGCCGTGGTGCTGGAGGCGCTGGCCGCCCACGCCGGCAGCCTGCTGGTGTTCCTGCCGGGCCAGGGGGAGATCGAGCGGCTGGCACAGTGGCTGGAAGGGCGGCTGTCGGACGAAGTGACCCTCGCCCCCCTCTACGGCCGCCTCGACATGGCGGCCCAGCAGGCGGCCATCGAGCCGGCACCTGCGGGGCGCCGTAAGCTGGTGCTCACCACCAATGTGGCGGAGACCTCGCTCACCATCGAGGGGATCTCCGTGGTGGTCGACAGCGGGCTGGAGCGGCGCGCCTCCTTCGACATCAAGAGCGGCGTCACCCGGCTGGAGACCCGTCCCATCGCCAAAGCCTCCGCCACCCAGCGGGCGGGCCGCGCCGGTCGTCTCGGCCCCGGTGTCTGCTACCGGCTCTGGAGCAGCGAGGTGCAGGAGCGCCTCGCCGAGCAGAGCCCGCCCGACATCCTCACCCAGGAGCTGACCGGCCTGCTGCTGGACGCCGCCCAGTGGGGGGCCAAGGTCGAAGAGCTGCCGCTGCTGGACATGCCGCTGGCCGCCGCCGTGGCCAGCGCCCAGCGGCTGCTGGTGGCCCTCGGCGCCATGAAGCCGGAGGGTGAGCAACAACTTACCCCGGCCGGCCGCGCCATGGCGGCCTTCGGTACCCATCCCCGGCTTGCCCGCATGCTGCTGCGTGCGCGCGAGCTGGAGGCGGAAGGTCTGACAGGGATTGTCGCCGATGCGGCTTTCCTGGTGGCGCTGCTGGAAGAAGATCTGCGAGGATCGGAGCGCCTCTCCGTGCTGTTCCACCGCCGCCAGGGGGCCCTGCGCCAGAGTGCGGCCCGCTGGTTCGAGCGGCTCGGCGCCCGCCCCGCCAGTGCGCGGGGGCAATGGCTGGGGCTGCTGTGCGCCCTCGCCTGGCCCGATCGCATCGGCAAACTGCGCAGCGGCAGCCGCTATCAGCTCAGTGGCGGGGTGAGCTGCGATCTGGTAGAAGGTCATCCCTGTCAGGGGCAGGGGGCGCTCATTGCCATCGAGATGGGCCAGAACGAGCGCGGCAGCCGCATCTTCATCGCCGAGCCGGTGGAGCTGGATGAGCTGGTGCGCCAGCTGCCCGAGCTGGTGAGCGAGCGCCAGTGGTTCGACTGGGACGAGCGTGAAGAGCGGGTGCGGGCCGAACGCCAGCAGGTGCTCGGCGAGCTGGTGCTGAGCCAGCGGCCGCTGACCGATCTTTCCGATGAACAGAAGGGGCGCTGCCTGCTGCAGGGCATCCGGCGCAAGGGGCTGCATGTGCTGCCCTGGGATGACGCCAGCGAGGGGCTGCTGGCCCGGTTGCGTTGCGCCCGTGACTGGTTGCCCGACGAAGGGTGGCCGGCCATGGACGAGGCGAGCCTGCTGGCCGACCTGGAGCAGTGGCTGCTGCCGGCGGTGAACGGCATGACCCGGCTGGAGCAGTTGAAAAAGCTCGATCTGAGCGACATCCTGCGCCAGTCGCTGCCCTGGCCATTGTCCAAGCGACTGGACGAGGCGCTGCCCGGCCACTTTAGCGCGCCGACCGGCAGCCGGGTACGGATCCGCTATCAGCCGGGTCAGGCGCCGGTGATCCCGGTGCGCATTCAGGAGATGTTCGGCCAGGCCGCGACCCCGTGCGTGGCCGATGGCCGGGTGGCACTGGTGGTGGAGCTGCTCTCCCCGGCCCAGCGGCCGCTGCAGATCACCGCCGATCTGGCTGCTTTCTGGGCCGGTTCCTACGAGCTGGTGAAAAAGGAGATGAAGGGACGCTACCCCCGCCACTACTGGCCGGACAATCCGCTGGAGGCGATGCCGACCAGGGTCACCAAGAAGAAGATGGGGATGTAGGTTGGTGCAGGGAATAACGTAGCCCTACTCCAGCAGATGACCCTCACCCTGGCCCTCTCCCAGAGGGAGAGGGAACTGATCGAGGTGGGTGTTTGCTCCCTTCTCCCCTTGTGGGAGAAGGGCCAGGGATGAGGGGGGAGACATCCATCCATCTGTCTGGTGGAGCGAACCCGGAATCCAGATCCAATTGGTTAAGCCCGATCGGACGTTCGCGAACGCGACATAACAAGTAGAAAGGAAAGCAAAGAGGATTTATGGCAACGCAACGACGCAAGCGCACCCCCAAGAAGGCGGCGCCCAAACGCACCATCTGGCGCACGCTGTTCTGGCTGGGTTTCAAGCTCTCCCTGGTGGGAGCGGCCTTCATGGTGGTGTTTGGCATCTACCTCGATACCAAGGTGCGTGAACGCTTCGACGGCGAGAAGTGGCAGTTGCCGGTGATGGTCTACAGCCGGCCGCTGGAACTCTATCCCAGCCAGCGCCTCTCCCAGGCCCAGATGCTGCGCGAGCTGAACATGCTGAGCTACAAGCAGGTGCGCCAGCCCCACACACCGGGCGAGTATGCGGTGAGCGGCAACCGCATCGAGCTTATTCGCCGGCCGTTCGAATTCCATGACGGGGCCGATGCCGCCCGCGGCCTGCGCCTCACCTTCAACGGTGCGCGGCTGGAGGGGATCCAGTCGCTGGAGAATCAGCGTCAGCTCGGCTACGCCCAGATGGACCCGGTGCTGCTCGATCGCCTCAACACCGAGGATCGGGAGGATCGCCTGCTGGTGCGCATCGCCGAGGTGCCGGACAGCCTGCTTATCACCCTGCTCACCACCGAGGATCGCGACTTCTACCAGCACGGCGGCGTCTCGCCGGTGGCCATCATGCGGGCCATGGCGGCCAACCTGCTGGCGGGTCGTACCGTGCAGGGGGGCAGTACCCTGACCCAGCAGCTGGCCAAGAACTTCTTCCTGACCCGGGAACGCAGCCTGTGGCGCAAGGCCCAGGAAGCCTACATGGCGGTGCTGATCGACTATCGCTACAGCAAGGACGAGATCCTGGAGGCCTACCTCAACGAGGTCTATCTGGGGCAGAACTTCTCCCAGGGGGTTTATGGCTTCGGGCTCGCCTCCTACTTCTACTTCGGCATTCCGGTCAACGAGCTGGACATCGATCAGGTGGCCCTGCTGGTGGGCATGGTGAAGGGGCCCTCCTATTACGATCCCTGGCGCTTCCCGGAGCGGGCCAAGGCGCGTCGTGATCTGGTGCTCAAGCTGCTGATGGATCACGGCAGCCTGCAACCGGCCGAGTATGAGCTCGCCAGCAAGCAGCCGCTTGGCATCATCACCCGCGGCCAGATGAGCTATGGCCGCACCCCGGCCTTCATGGGCCTGCTCAAGCGGGAGATCCAGAGCCGCTTCGGTCCGGATCTGCTCAAGCAGTCCGGCCTCAAGATCTTCACCAGTCTGGATCCCATCGCCCAGCACGCCGCCGAGCAGGCGGTGGAGTCGGGTCTGGCCCAGATCGAGAAGCTGCGCGGCAAGAAGAAGCTGGAGGCGGCCATGGTGGTCTCCGACTGGCACAAGGGCGAGGTGGTGGCCATGGTGGGCGGCCGGGATCCGCGCTACGCCGGCTTCAACCGGGCGCTGGATGCCCGTCGCCAGATTGGCTCGCTGGTGAAGCCCGCGGTCTATCTGACCGGCCTCTCCAACGGCCTGACTCTGGGCACGCCGCTCAAGGATCAGCCGATCCGCATTCGCGGCAAGGATGGCCAGATCTGGACTCCGCAAAACTACGATCGCAAGTTCCGCCAGAGCGTGCCGCTGATGGATGCGCTGGCCAGCTCCCTCAACGTGCCGACCGTCAATCTGGGGCTGCAGGTGGGGCTGGACAAGGTGGTGGACACCCTGCACAAGCTGGGGGTGGAGCAGGAGATCCAGCCCTATCCCTCATTGGTGCTGGGGGCGGTGGCGCTCTCGCCGATGGAGGTGAACCAGATGTACCTGCCCATTGCCAACCAGGGTCTGACCCAGCCGCTGTCGGCGATCCGGGCGGTGGTCAACAGCGACGGCAGCAAGCTCTATCAGCATGACGAAGCGGCCAAGCGGGTGACCGACGAACAGGCCAGCTGGCTGACCCTGTTCGCCATGACCAAGACGGTGAGCCAGGGCACGGCGCGAGCGCTCGGTGCCAAGTTCCCCGGCGCCACCATGGCAGCCAAGACGGGCACCACCAACGAGCTGCGCGACTCCTGGTTCACCGGGCTCGACAACAACGAGCTGGTCAGCATCTGGGTCGGTCGCGACGACAACACCCCGGCCGGCCTGACCGGCGCCAGCGGTGCCCTGCAGCTGTTCAGCGGCTACATGAGTCAGCGCGGGGTCAACAGCCTGGCCATGAACATGCCGCAAGGGGTGAGCTGGGCCAGCTTCTCCCGTGCCAGCGGCACCCGGGTCACCAGCGACTGCCCCGGCAGTCTGCAGGTGCCTGCCAAGCTGGCCGGGCTGGCCGAGCCCATGGGCTGCGCCAGCCCGGTGTCCAGCCCGGTCAATGCGCTGGACAACTGGTTCAACGGTTTCTTCAACTGACCGCAGCGGGCAGCCCTGGCTGCCCGCTTGCCCGGAGAACTCATGTCACATCCCCTGTTCGATGCCATCCACCACGTGGCCATCATCGCCAGCGATTATGCGCGCTCGCGCCACTTCTACCACCAGGTGCTGGGGCTGCCCATCATCGCCGAGACGCTGCGCGAGGAGCGCCAGTCGTGGAAGCTGGATCTGGCGCTGCCGGACGGCAGCCAGCTGGAGTTGTTCAGCTTCCCGGCGCCGCCCCTGCGCCCCTCCCGGCCGGAGGCGTGCGGCTTGCGCCATCTGGCCTTTCGGGTCGCTGAGCTCGACCGGGTCATCGCCCATCTGCAGGGTCATGGTGTCGAGGTGGAGCCGGTGCGGGTGGACGAGCTGACCGGCAAGCGTTTTACCTTCTTCGCCGACCCAGACGGCTTGCCGCTGGAGCTCTACGAAGCGAGCCGCTGAGGCAGACCTGCCGCAAGCCTGCATTGCCCCATAACCTGCATTGCCCCATAAAGAGCAGAAGCCGCCCGGTTAGCCGGGCGGCTTCTTTTCATGGTGTGAAGTGCGTGACGGAGGCGATCAGGCTGTGGTGAGCAGGGTCACCGCGACGGCCATCACCAGCATGCCGACCCAGCCGATGGGCTTGAGCCGCTCACGAAACAGCAGCAAGCCACCGAGGGCGGTCCCCAGAATGCCGATGGCACCCCAGGTGGCGTAGGCCACGGCCAGATCGATCTTGCCGGTGCTCACCGCTTCCGACAGCAGGGTGAAGGCACACAGCACCAGCAGTATGCCGAGAAATCCCCAGCCTTTGTGACGAAAACCAACCGAGCGGTTGATCGCCATGTTGGCACCGATATCCAGCAGGGCTGCCCCCAGTACGATGATCAACGGGTGCATAAGGCCTCCTTGGCAGCGCCAAGGCAGCGAGTACTGCCAGTACCTGCGGCCGGTTTGTCATGGGCAGCGCCAAGACGGCGGGGGCTGCCGGTATCTGCGGCCGGTTTGTCATGGGCAGCGCCAAGACGGCGGAGGCTGCCGGTGCCTGCGGTCGGTTCGTCATGGGCAGAGCCAAGGCGGCGGATGCTGCTGGTGCCTGCGGTCGGTTCGTCATGGGTTTCACCCATTGTCACCAGAACAATACCCACTATGGCCAGCGCCAGCCCGATCAACTCCTGAGCATTCAGGTGGTAGTCGAGGAACAGCACGGAGACGACGGTGATCAGCGCGATCCCCAGCCCCTCCCAGAGCGCGAAGGCAATACCAATGGAGATTGTTTTGGCGGCTTTGGCCAACAACAGATAGGAGAAGGAGATGAGCAGCCACATCGGCAGATAGTTGAGCCAGCCGGCCTCGTTCTCCGGGATCATGGCCATGCTGGAGGTTCCGGCGACCTCGGTCAGGATGGCGCCCGTCAGGAAGATGCGGGCCAGAAGCAGGCGATTGAATAACATAAAATGTCCTTTTGTTGCTGCGACGGGGCCATGATAGCCGCAGCCCGCTCAGGCGGCAGAATCGCTGAGCGTCGACAATTCAGACGCTGACGGTTTGCCTTGCTAGAAGGGGGCAAGGTAAGGTGAATATCGGATACCCTGCTCACGACCCAGATCATGAAGCTCTACCAGATACAACTCTTTGTGGAATCAGCCTGCAGTGGCTCCATTGCCAATACGGCGCGCCGGCTTGGCAAGAGCCGCAGCGCCGTCAGCACTGCGATAGCGGCGCTTGAGGTTGAGCTTGGCGTCGAACTTTTTGAACGAGGTGCCAACCAGAGCCGCTTGACCGAGATCGGCGAGCAGGTGCTGGACGACTGCAAACGGCTGCTGCAGGCCGCCAACAGCCTCAAACTCAAGTGCGAACACTACGCCTCCGGCGCCGAGGTGGCGCTGCGGGTGGCGCGGGATGACGCCATTCCCGAGGCGGTGTGGCGGGAGATGCTGGGAGCGCTGCGCCACCAGTTTCCCGGCACCAGCATCTCGCTGGTGCTGGCCTCGCCGCCGGAGCTGCCCGCGCTGGTGGAGGAGGGGTTTGTCGACGCCGCCTTCGGCCTCATCACCGAGGAGCAGGAGCGCAGCGGCCTCAACATCGAGGTGCTCAACCCGATCCGTACCCTGATGGTGGTGGCCCCGAGCCACCCGCTGGCTAGCCTGAAGCGGGTATTGCAGCAGGATCTGACCGGTCATACCCAGGTCACCCTCTCCTATGTGGACGAATTTTCGGTCAAGAGCCTGCTGCCCATCGGCGGCCACCACATCGGGCTGTCGAGCTTCGAGCTGATGCGCGATGCGGTGCTCGATGGCCTCGGCTGGGCAGTGCTGCCGTCGCCGCTGATCCAGAGCCAGCTGCGGCAAGGGGAGCTGCTGACCTTGAAGCACAAGTTCAGCCTGCAGTGGCGCGACTACGGCGTCTATCTGTCGGAAAATGCCTATCACGGCAAGGTGTTGGCCTGGCTGAGGAAGGCAATCCAGGCCTATCTCGAACCGTTCGAATAAGCCGGCCGGCGCTGGGCGAGCACGAGGGGGCAAGTGCAGGGGCTTGTGATCCATCGCTGCCTGATGGTACATACTGTCAGTACCCTCATGCAGCGCCTGGAGGCGTGAACGATATGAGCAGTGCCCAAGACAAGGACGAGCTCTGGCTGGATGACGACATCATCGAGCTGGATGACGATGAGGCCGTGGTGACCAAGGCGATCAACCCCTGGCAGGTGTTGATCGTCGATGATGAGCCGGACATTCATCATGCCACCCGGCTGGCACTTTCCAACATTCAGTACAAATCCCGCCCGCTTGAACTGCTCAACGCCTACAGCGGCGCCGAAGCGGCCCGCATGCTGCTGGCCAATCCGCGCATCGCCCTGATCCTGCTGGACGTGGTGATGGAGACCGAGGATGCCGGCCTGCGGCTGGTGCACCAGATCCGCAACGAGATGCACAACAGCCTGGTGCGCATCGTGCTGCGCACCGGCCAGCCGGGGCAGGCTCCGGAGCAGCGGGTGATCCTCGATTACGACATCAACGACTACAAGACCAAGACCGAACTGACGGTGCAGAAGCTCTACACCACCGTCATCGCCTCCCTGCGCTCCTACGAGACCCTCTGCGCCATCGACAAGAGCCGGCAGGGGCTCGGCAAGATACTGGAGGGGGCGGGGGATCTCTATCATCTGCACTCGCTGCGAGAATTTGCCTCCGGCGTGCTCAAGCAGATCAGCGCCATTCTCGACGTGGGCACCGAAGGCGCCATCTGCGCCGAACGCCGGCCCGGCTCGCAGGAGCTGGAGATCCTG
Organism: Aeromonas sp. Y318-1; assembly: GCF_027706125.1. Classification (NCBI taxonomy): domain Bacteria; kingdom Pseudomonadati; phylum Pseudomonadota; class Gammaproteobacteria; order Aeromonadales; family Aeromonadaceae; genus Aeromonas; species Aeromonas sp. Y318-1. The sequence goes on along the minus strand of NZ_JAPDCM010000009.1, from coordinate 9,163 downwards.
GCGGCCACCGGCGACTATGAATCCCTGCTGAGCGATGTGCCGCTCAGCGCCTTCCCGGCCCTGCACGATTCGGTGATGAGTGCGCTGGCCAACCGCTGCAACCGCTTCGAGCATCCCCAGGATGCGCTCTATATCGCCGCCCAGAACGGGCGTGAGTTCGTGCTCAATTTTACCCCCACCCAGCCGCTCGATCCGCTCGAGTGCGATCTGCTGGACGTGTTCTGCCAGCGGATCTCGGCGGCGTACGACAACCTCTATCTCTACAACCAGCTGCTGCGCGCCCAAGAGGCGACCGTGGTGGCGCTGGCGGCGCTGGCGGAGTTCCGCGATTCGGATACAGGTGATCACGTGCTGCGGGTGCAGAAGCTCTCCGATGCCATCGTGGCCGAGCTGCAGCAGGCGGGGGCCTATCCCGATGAGCTGACACCGGGCTTCGTCGACATGATCGGCATGGCCAGCATACTGCACGACGTGGGCAAGGTGGGCACGCCGGACCACATCCTGCACAAGCCGGGCCGGTTCGAACCGGATGAGCGGGTCATCATGGAGCAGCACGCGGACATCGGCGCCAGCATATTGCACAAGGCGGGGGAGATGGTGGAGGGCACCAGCTATCTGTCGCTGGGGGCCGAGATTGCTCGCGGCCATCATGAACACTTCGATGGCAAGGGTTACCCGGAGCAGCTGGCCGGCCAGCAGATCCCGCTGTCGGCCCGCATCGTGGCCGTGGTCGACGTGTTCGATGCCCTGCTCAGCAAGCGGCCCTACAAGGAGCCCTGGTCGCTGGCCCAGACCATGGAATATATCCTGTCACGCTCCGGCAGCCAGTTCGATCCCCTGGTGGTGCAGGCGCTCCAGCGTTTGGTCAGCCAGTCGCGGCTGCCATACGAGCTGTGACACCGGACGGAAACAACAAAGGGGCCACTGGCCCCTTTGTTGTTTCCGGCTGCCTGCGCCACCGCATCGATCTCGTCAGCGCGGCGCGTAGCGTGTGCGGGGCTGCTGCCGGCGAAACGGCAACAGCACCAGGCTGAGCAACAGATCGCCAAGCAGGGCTGCCAGCAGGCCTGCCGCCATGCCGCAGACGATGGCGGCCTGCTTGAGCGGCACCACGTAGCTGTAGTTTTGCAGGGTATCCTGCCAGAGCTGGGGCTCGGCGCGCAGCAGCAAATGGGAGAGTTGCCGGTACCAGGGATGGTGCTTGTAGACGCTCTCCTGCTGCAGGGTCTGGCGCTGGCTGACCAGCAGCTGCAGGCTGGCAGCATCTTTGGCGAATACCGGATCCGGGTTGGTGCGGTAGTGGTTGACCAGGGCCGTCAGATCGCCGTTGAAGTGCTGGTCCGCCGTCTCCTGAAAAGAGGCCAGGCTGAGGCTGGCCTGCTGCAGGCGGGCATCCAGCCGCTGGTAGTAGAGGTCGATCAGACCCGGGATCTGCACGCCGGCCAGCAGGCCCAGGGCAAACAGCATCATCCGAAGGTAGCTGCGCATAGCTCTCGTCATCTCGCGAAATAGAGGGACTCCATACTAGCCGCAAGGCTGCAACAGGCCAAGCCGGCAGGGGACGCGCCGGCTTTCCGGATAGGAGGCATGACCCTTTCCTCCCTCGTTTGTGTGATTCACGTCACGCTTTTTATGCTTTAAAATACGGCCCCATTTTTCGGGGAGGAGAGTTCGTATGCGCAAATTTATACCCTGTTATCTGTTGGGTGGTCTCATCGCCATCAGCTGGGCCGCTCTGCCCGATCACGGCCCCTGGGATCAGTGGGATCTCGCCGTCTTCCATCTGGTCAATGGCTGGCTGGGTCAGGCCCAGTGGTGGGCCGATCTGGTGGCCGTGACCAACAACCGGCTGTTCGATCTGGCGGTACTCTCCTGCATGGGACTGATCCTTTCTCGCTGCTTCTGGCGTGCGGACGAGCAGGGACGCCGCCGGCTGGTGGCCATGGGGATCGTCATGTTGCTGGGGGCGCTGGTGATCAACCAGTTCGGTCATCTGCTGCCGGTCAGCCGGCCCAGCCCGACCCTGACGGTGACGGACGCGCTGCGGGTGACCCAGCTCAGCGGGATCCCGACCAAGGACTCCTCCAGCGACAGCTTCCCCGGCGATCACGCCCTGTTCCTGATGATCTTCGCCGGCTTTGCCCTGCGCCATCTGCCGCGCTGGGCCGGGGTGACCGCGCTGCTGATGGTGCCGTTGTTCTCGGCGCCCCGCATTCTCTCCGGCGCCCACTGGCTGACGGATGTCTATGTAGGGGCCCTGTCGCTGACCCTGCTCTGTCTGCCGCTGCTGCTGTTGACCGGGCTGTCGGATGCGCTGATCGGCTGGATCGCCCAGCGACTGCCACGTCTGCCGGGCTGGCAGTGGCTGGCGGGCAAAACGCCGGCGAGTCAGCAATAAAAAAAGAAGGTCGGTGCATACCGGCCTTCTTTTTGGCTACTTCCCGCCGGTGACTGTGGTCGTCGCGAAATGACCATGACTACCACCGGTGGCCCCAGGCCTGCTGGCCCTCATAGACAAGTATTAGCAGATTCGTTCGGGCGTGCTCGTCATGAGTTTCTCCAGATAATCGTTTGCATGGGCTGAATGCTTGATCCTGACCAAGATTTTTTATTTTTGCTGCCTTAGAATCGCCGCCCGTTGCTGGAGAACTCTGTATGTTAATTAATCTTTTGCGCCTGATATTCATCATCTGCGCCCTGGTGTTCATCTTCATGCTGGTACGGGCCTGGTGGAACAAACGGCAACAGGGGGAGCTGGAGTCGACCCCCTTCTGGCCGGTGGCGGCCATCGGTTTTGTTGCCAATTTTCTCGATACCCTGGGGGTGGGCAGCTTCGCGGTGAAGACCGCCTGCTACAAGCAGTTCAAGCTGATCGACGATCGGCTGCTGCCGGGCACCCTCAACGGCCAGTGCGTGTTGCCGACGGTCACCCAGTCGCTGATCTTCATCGGCGCCGTGCAGGTAGACCCACTCACCCTCATCGGCATGATGGTGGCCGCGGCCGCCGGGGCGGCTTGGGGGGCGCGCCACGTCGCCTCGTTCGATCGCCAGACCATCCGGCTGGTGATGGCGGTCTCCCTGCTGGTGGTGGCCGGCCTCATCTTCGCGGGCCTGCTGGGACTGTTCCCCCTCGGTGGCGATGCCATGGGGCTGACCGGTTACAAGCTCGGGATCGCGCTGCTCGGCAACTTCATCTTCGGTGTGCTGATGAACGTGGGCATCGGCCTGTTCGCCCCCTGCATGACCCTGGTCTATCTGCTCGGCATGAATCCGCTGGCGGCGTTTCCCATCATGATGGGCTCCACCGCCGTGCTCAGCGTCTTCTCGGCGGGCACCTTCATCCGCAAAGGGGCCTTTGATGCCAAGGCGGTGCTGGCGGTGGCCATCTTCGGCCCTGTCGGCGTGGTGCTGGCGGCCATGCTGGTCAAATCCATGGACATGGCGATGCTCAAATGGCTGGTGGCCTTCATCGTCATCTATACCTCCTGGACCATGTACGCCTCCTGGCGGGCGGCGCGGCGGGCGCCACCACCCCGGTTGGCAGGCGTCACTGGTTAGCCAGTACGGCGCGAGTCGGTGCTGGCCGTGGAGTATTGACGTGATTGCAGTCCTTTAGCGTTATCTATACCTCCTGGACCATGCCCGCTTCTTGGCGGGCGGCGCGGCAACTACGGCTGGCAGAGGTCGCAGGCTGGCCTGCACCAGCGCCGCTTCGGCCCTGGCCCCCAGAAACACATAGAGCCCGAGGGCCAGCAGCAGCCCCACGGCGCACCCCATCACACCCACCGCCGGCCAGAGCAGTTCGCTCTGGCCGAGCGAGCCCTTGAACAGCAACAGCAATCCCTCGATGGAGACCGCGATCAAGATGGCGGCGATGAAGCGGGTAATGGTGCGGCGAATCGCGCTGTGGCGAAAGATATCCTTATGCAGCAGCACCTCCTCTTCCAGAATGGTCTTGCCCAAGTCGAACACTGCCAGCGCCAGGGTCAGGAAGATGATGGCGCTGAAGGCCCCCAGCCGGTTCTGCTGCGCCCCGCACAGCAGCAGATAGAGTTGCTCCAGCCCGTGCCAGATGAGCGTCGCGACGATCAGAAACAGCGCCAGACTCAGCACCACATAAACCCCCTTGAACCAGGGCATGGCCCGGCGTCGCTCCCTGTCCCCCATCAGCCAGGCGATGAGCTGGTTCAGGCAGAGGGTCAGCTCACGACCCTGGCCTCGCACTATCAGATGCAAACGGGCTTGCGGCGCCGGCACCGGTGGCAGGATCCCGAGCGGTTCCCGACTGGGTGCCTGGTTCAGGATGAAGGGATAACTCCTGAGTGAATCGGGTGATGCCGTGAGCAGTCCCAGCAGCAGAGGGGCCAGTTCGGCTTCGTACTCCTGATAGCGTCGCAGCACATCGATGGGGCTCATTTCCGCCATATACACCTCGCTCAAACGGGCTTGCATCCAACTTGCAGGGTGCAAATTGTGGGCCCGTTTTATGACGGGCAGAGGGGCGGGATATGCACCGTTTGGTGACAGAGCAGCACCGCTTGCGCAAATGCTGCACCAACATCGGGCGTATCAGGGGAGGCCGAAAGGCGCCGAAGCTGCAATGAAAAAGGGCCCGTGAAGGGCCCTTTTGCGACACGCGGCGGCTTAGCCAGCCAGCTTGGCGAAGCTGCGCTCTGCGGCGGCCAGGGTGTGTTCAATCTCCTTGTCACCGTGCGCCAGCGACAGGAAGCCCGCCTCGTAGGCACTCGGCGCCAGGTAGACGCCCTCTTCCAGCATCAGATGATAGAAGCGCTTGAAGCGTTCCATGTCGCAGCGGGTCACCTGCTCGTAGCGGGTGACCTCGGGCTCGTCGGTGAAGAAGAAGCCGAACATGCCGCCGACGTAGTTGATGGCAAGCGGGATACCGTGCTTGGCGGCAGCGGCTTTCAGCCCTTCTGCAACCCGGGCGGTCTTGGCGCTCAGCTCTTCATAGAGGCCCGGCTCCAGCAGCAGATCCAGCATGGTGAGGCCGGCAGCCATGGCCACCGGGTTGCCGGAGAGAGTGCCGGCCTGATAGACGGGGCCGGTCGGGGCGATGTGCTGCATCACCTTCTTCTTGCCGCCGAAGGCGCCGACCGGCATGCCGGCACCGATGATCTTGCCGAGGGTGGTGAGATCCGGGTCGATGTTGTAGTGGCCCTGGGCGCCGCGCAGGGAGACGCGAAAGCCAGTCATCACCTCATCCAGGATCAGCAGGGCGCCGAACTCGTCACAGATGGCGCGCAGCCCTTCCAGGAAGCCGGGTACCGGCGGGATGCAGTTCATGTTGCCGGCCACCGGCTCGACGATGATGCAGGCGATCTCGCTGCCGTATTGGGTGAAGGCTTCGCGCACCGAGTCCAGATCGTTGAACACGCAGGTCAGGGTGTGCTTGGCAAAGTCGGCCGGGACGCCCGGGCTGTTGGGCTGACCCAGGGTCAGCGCGCCGGAGCCGGCCTTGACCAGCAGGGAGTCGGCGTGGCCGTGGTAGCAGCCTTCGAATTTGACGATCTTGTCGCGACCGGTGTAGCCGCGGGCCAGCCGGATGGCGCTCATGGTGGCTTCGGTGCCGGAGTTGACCATCCGGACCTGCTCCATGGAGGGCACGATCTGGCGCACCTTCTCGGCCATCAGCACTTCGATCTCGGTCGGGGCGCCGTAGCTCAGCCCTTTCTCCACCGCCTTGATGACGGCGGCCTTGATGGCTGGGTGGTTGTGACCCAGCAGCATGGGGCCCCAGGAGCCGATGTAATCCACATAGGCCTGGCCATCCACGTCATAGAGGTAGGCGCCATCGGCGTGATCGATGAAGCGGGGTGTGCCGCCGACCCCATTGAAGGCGCGGACCGGTGAGTTGACGCCGCCCGGAATGGTCTGGCGGGCCTGTTCAAACAGCTGATCTGATTTTGACATGGATCATCCTTAATGGGATTTTGGTCGTCACACAGGCGCAGGTGGCCGATTGCGGCTCGGCAGTCAGGGGGCGCTGGAGTATGCTTGCGCTCTTGACCCCGGCCAAGGACTGCCCCGTGTTAAATGAAACGGGCCGACTATAGCAGAAAGGCCCGGTGCTGGGCAGCCGGACAGCAGGCCGGATGATCGTCACCTCCGTCAGCAAACGAATGTGGTTTTTTCATGTCGCAACAAGCTCTCTCCTCCTCCGAACCGCTCTCGCCTCCCCGCGGCCCTGTCCTGCGGCGGATCATTCATCAAGACAAGATGCCCCTGCTGGTGCTGCTGTTGGCGGCGCTGGTCGGCACCCTGGCCGGGTTGGTCTGCGGACTGTTCGAGTCCGGCGTGCACTGGCTGGCACAGCAGCGTGTCGACCTGCTGGCCGATCGCCCCTGGTGGCAGCTCGGCCTGCTCGGCTTTGGTTTCAGCGCCTTGCTGGGTTGTATTGGTTATTTCCTGACCCATACCTTTGCGCCGGAGGCGGGTGGCTCCGGCATTCCCGAGATTGAGGGGGCCATGGACGAGCTGCGTCCGGTACGCTGGTGGCGGGTGTTGCCGGTCAAGTTCTTCGGTGGCATCTGCACCCTGAGCTCCGGCATGGTGCTGGGGCGGGAAGGCCCGTCGGTGCAGATCGGCGGTAACCTCGGCAAGATGGTGGCGGATATCTTCCGGCTACCGAAGGAGCATGGCCACGCCCTGCTGGCAGCCGGGGCTGCGGGCGGTCTGGCCGCGGCCTTCAATGCGCCGCTGGCGGGGATCCTGTTCGTGATGGAGGAGATGCGCCCGCAGTTTCGCTACTCCTTTCTGGCCATCAAGGCGGTGGGCATCTCCGCCATCATGGCGACCCTGATGCTGCAGAACATGAAGGGGCAGGGGGCGGTGATCAGCTTGCCTCACTACGATGCGCCGGCTCTCAGGGCGCTCTGGCTGTTCCTCTTCATGGGGGCCGCTTTTGGCGTGCTGGGTTTTGTCTTCAACAAGCTGGTGCTGGCCTGTCAGGATGGTTATCTGGCGCTGCATCAAAACAGACGCCATCGCTTTGTGGCCATCGGGACGCTGGTGGCAGGAACCTTCGGCGTGCTGTCGCTGGTTGCCCCGGCGGTGACCGGCGGCGGTACCGAGCTCATCCCCCATCTGATGGGCGGGGAGTATGCGATGGCCACCTTGTTCCTCATCTTCTCCATCCGGCTGGTGGCTACCCTGGTCTGTTTCTGCTCAGGCGCGCCGGGCGGGGTGTTTGCCCCGACTCTGGCGCTGGGCACCCTGTTCGGGGTGGTGTTCGGGCATCTGTTCCATGCGGCCTTCCCGGAGCTGGGCATCGAACCCGGTGCCTTTGCCATTGCCGGAATGGGCGCGTTGTTTGCCGCCACCGTACGTGCCCCCATCACGGGGATCGTGCTGGTCACCGAGATGACCGACAACTATCAGCTGATCCTGCCCATGATGATCACCACGGTCGGTGCGACCCTGGTGGCGCAGTGGTTGGGGGGGCGCCCGATTTATTCCCAGATCCTCGAGCGAACTTTACGGCTCGCTGCGCGTCAAAAGCGGGGAGAAAGCGGCGTCACCGCCGGTTAACCCTCTGTCTGCCGGCCTGAATCTGCTTGAGTCGCGTATAGTGAAGGGAGCGTGGCCGCAGTATGCGCAGTAACAAAAGAGGCCTTATGTCCCAGATAGTGAAGTGGTTGGCAGTGCTGATGGTGGGGGCGCTCATCGGCTATTTCGTCGGTAATCGCCAGGAGCTGGCCCAGAGCAGCTTGCTGACGGTGCAGCAGGAGACGCTGGAGCGCCAAGGCAAGGCCATAGGCCAGCTCAAGAGCGAGCTCGGCATCAAGGAGACGCTGCTGGCTACCCAGAAGGCGGCATTCGAGCAGTTGCAGCAGACGCTCAAGGATCAGGAGGCCCAGGTACAGGAGCAGAAGCGCCAGCTGGCCTTCTTCGAGCGGATCATGCGTCCCACCGGCGAGCAGGTGGGGGTGGTGATCGACAACCTCACCCTGCAGGAGACCAGTATCCCCGGCCGTTATCACTATCGGCTGGCGCTGACCCAGCCCGCCAAGAAGCGCGAGCTGTTTCGTGGTCAGGTACAGATAAAGGTGGAAGGCAGTCAGGGCGACAAGCCCAGAACCCTCGGTAGCCGCGAGCTGGGTATGAAGGTGGGGGAGGGGCGCTATGCACTGCGTTACTTCCAGCTGCTGGAAGGCAACTGGCAGTTGCCGGAAGGCTTTGTACCGGATCGGGTACGGGTCACCATCGGCAAGGATGGCCGGCAACCAGCCCAGGAGCTGCTGGCTGAATGGGGTGAGGTAATCAAGCCGCTGGTGGTCGCTCCACCGGCACCTGTGCCGGCCGTACAGTAAGAAGCTTGGTGAATACTTGAACTGAATGGTCGGGTATTGGATAATTTCGCGGTTTCCATGTTTGTGGATTTAACGGTTGTGAGGTCAGTAATGAGTGCAGTAGCAGAAGCCCCGTTGCCCATCCAGATGACGGATGCGGCAGCCAACAAGGTGAAGACCCTGATCACCGAAGAAGAAAATCCCGAGCTCAAGCTGCGGGTGTACATCACGGGCGGTGGCTGCTCCGGTTTCCAGTATGGTTTCACCTTCGATGAGAAGATCAACGAAGGGGATACCGTGGTCGAGAAGAGCGGGGTCACCATGGTGATCGATCCCATGAGCCTGCAGTATCTGGTTGGCGGCAGCGTGGATTACACCGAAGGTCTGGAAGGCTCGCGCTTCACCGTGACCAACCCCAATGCCACCACCACCTGTGGCTGTGGTTCCAGTTTCTCTATCTGATATAGAGATACTGCGTGACATCGAAGGGCCCCAAGGGGCCCTTTTTGTTTTTGGCCCCCATACCTATAGTCGGACGCTCTGGACCAAGCAGGAATGCTAAAGAGCCCTTGATGGGCTTCCTTTGGGTTGTTATTGGGGCGCTTTTCATCCTGATTGATGGTTAGTTAAACACTTGAACGTCTTTTTCAAAAAAACACAGAGTTTTCGCTTGTCAGCGAGAATCATATCCCTATAATGCGCCTCCATCAGCACGGCGCAGTGCGCGTCTGGTCTGGCTTGCAAAGCAAATCAGTGAGGGTTATAGTTATCGACCCTGCTCTTTAACAATTTGAATCAAGCAATCTGTGTGGGCACTCACAGCATCGAGCATCAAAAACAATTTTTGATATCAA